>JBGSOB010000111.1:0-34976 GCA_041739325.1 Treponematales bacterium | reverse complement strand
CCTCTTTTCCGGGAAGCCTAAGGCGGGCGGGCCCTCGGAACCTCGCCTGTCAGGATCCTTTCCTCTCAGAATTCATCCCGACCAAGGCCCCTCTCCTTAATCCTAGGCTTCTCCCTGATTGGGAACAAATATCTTCTTAAGCTCATCCAAGAGCTGGGCGTTCCCGCCTACGGAGAGCTGGGTGATCTTTTCGCTGATGCGCTCTAGGTACTCCATCTCTTTGAGGCGGTAGAGGGTCTTGTTTTCATCCAAGAGCTTGGCCGTGTTGAGGAGACTGCGGGTAGACGCCGTTTCTTCCCGTCGGGTAATGACATTGGCTTGGGCCTTTTTTTCCGCCACCAAAACTTGGTTGATGATGTCCCGTATCTCGCCGGGAAGAATGATGTCCTTCATCCCGCTGGAGATGAGCTTGAGGCCAAAGTCCTGAGCCTTGGCGGCTATCTTCTCATGCACGTACTGTTCAAGCTCCAGCTTTCTTTCAAGTATCTCGTCCAAGAGGAGGGAGCCGATGTATTCGCGCAGGGCCAACTGGACAAGGATATAAAACTGCTTTTCGTAATCCTCTATGCCCAGGCAGGCTTTGACGGGGTCCTGAATGAGGTAGTGGCAAAAGAAATTGACGCGCAGGGGAATTTTTTCCTTTGTCATGATCTCTTGGCCGGAAACCTCTATCTGCTGTTGCCGCTGTTCCACCATCTGCACGCTTGCCTGCGAGCTTCCCTTCCAGAAGTAGTAAGAGCCGGGGTCGAGAATCCGCGTGAATACCTTATCTATGAAGAGGAGGCCCTTGTGCTGGGGCTCCACGAAAAAGACGGAAACGAAGTCGGCAAGCTCGGGCCGCCCAAGGAGGGTCTTGTCCAGGCCTGGGTCGATAAGAACCTTGTCTAGCTGAACGGATATGAGGCTGCGCTCAATTGCGGACTTCCAATAGAGGTGCACCCCGCTGCGCAAAACATCCTTGAACTTTCCCGCTTCAAAGAGAATGCCTATACAGCCGTCCCCAATGTCATAGCTCGTAGTCTCGCTTACGAAATCCGGGTTGAGGAGGGCGCTTTCCTGCCTGATCTTGGAAAGGGATATCCTCTCATAGATGCTCGATATCTCAAGGCTGCGGCCGGGGAGGGCCCATACCCGCCCCGCTTTGAGAAGCTTTTCAACCCGCCCGCGGCGCAGGATGAGGGCGCGCTGATCCGGAGCTAGATACATAGATGCCTCCTCGATAAAAAACGACGAGCGCGCGGGGGCTCCAAGCCTTTGGCGGGGGGGCGCTTGAGCGCCGCCCTCCCATGAGGGGAGCCGGCCTCTCAGGGCCCAGCCTGCACCAGGGAGGAGAGGCACGGTATCCGAGCCCCCACAAAGCCTTGGGCCGGCGGCAGGGTTTCCCCCGCCCAGCCCCCGCGACCCGTCCTTGGTCCTTTTTAAAGAAGGGACCGACTTCTCCGTTAATAGCCTATTGCTCTACCGCTGAGCTACCCGCGATCTCTCGCGGGGGAGGATTCGAACCTCCGACCTCCAGGTTGGGTGAAGCTTCCGCGTGGGCCAGCGCGGCATACGCGTCTCCAGGGGAGGGCGCACCAGGGAGCTTTAAAACTCCTCTATAGACAACTTGCCTTCGCAAGAGGCTTCCAAAAAAAAGCGGGCAGCCTGGGCTGAGTCTGGGACTCGCTCAAGGACCTATCCAAGGGTAAGCCCTGGGCAGGCCCTGGGGCAGGCTCTAGGTTAGGCCTTGGGCTTTATTCTAGGCTCCCGCCGCCTCGCGGTCAAATATGAGGCTGATGATAAAAATAAAAGGCCAGGCTCCCCTGCTGTGCCCGGGGAAAAGGGGTTGAAGGGGAAAAACCCCCGGGGTTTTGCCCCTTCTTGCCCCCTTCTTGCTTTTTGCGCTTGACGAAAACGCTTTCCCAGTTTTTACTTGCTAAACCGGTTTTATAACCGTATTCAGGAAAGTTTGGAGGCATTCTATGAAATCTCTTAGACGGCTGGGCCTAGGCCTTGCCCTCTCTTTGTTAGCCCTTGGCAGCCTAGTGGGCCAGGCCAAGACGGTGGAGCTCCCCGGGACCATCCAGGGGGCCTTAGGCGGGCCCAATTGGAACCCGGAGTCCGACATAACCCGCATGGAAGACATGGGCGGGGGAATCTGGGAATTCGTAGCCTCCTTCCCCAAGGGCAGTTACACGTACAAGGTTTCCATAGACGGGGCATGGAGCGAAAACTACGGTCTAGACGGCGAAGCCGGCGGTAAGGATATCCCGCTGGATATCAAGGCCGACAATACCATCGTCAAGTTTGTCTTTGACCACGGCAAGAAGACGATCTTTGACTCCGTCCGCGACCCCGACAAGGTAAAGGCCCCGGCTACGGTACCGCCTAAGAAGGCAAAAATAGTCGTGCCGGTTGTTTTGCCGGCCTTCTTAGACGGACCAAACAAGGTTCGCTTCCAGCTGGCAAAGCCGGCCCTTCCCGCCGAGCTTGAGGGCAAGCTAGCCTTTAGCCTTGACGGGGCCCCTATAAAAATTTCCTCAGTACGGGGCGCGGGCAAGCCCTGGGCTGACCCGGCGGCTTCCAGCGGCATGATTAGCCTTCCGGGCACCTTTGCCAAGGCCCTGGGGGGCAAGGAATGGGCCCCGGACGACAAGACAACCCTCATGTACGAGGTGGGCCCGGATCTCTATGAATTCGTGGCAAAGCTTCCCAAGGGCCGCTATGAGTACAAGGTTGCCCAGGGCGGCAACTGGAACAACAACTGGGGGGCGGAGGGAAAGTCCGGCGGCGACAATATCGTCCTCTCGGTTCCGGCAAACGACAGCATTGTCAAATTTACCTTTAACCTCAAAGATAAGATCATTCTCGACTCCATCAATAACGCAGGCAAGCTGGGCGCCCCGGCATCCGTGCCGCCACGGCCGGCAATTGTGGAGAAGGCCCCTGAGGGCCCCCTCTCCTACCTCCAGTTCGAGGCTATCCTGGGCGCGGAGATGGGACGGGACGATATTGCCAAACCGATGAAGCTTCTTGCTCCCGGCCAGGAATACGCCGTTTTTGCCCGCGAGGTCTTAAACGGAAACCACTATTATTACGGCGGCGGGGACCTAGGCTCGCGCTGGAGTAAAGAGGGCACGAGTTTTAAGGTATGGAGCCCCGTCTCCAGCCTTGTGGAACTCCTTCTCTTTTCCGCGGAGGCCGGCGAGGCCGAGCGCGTCCTTCCCATGAGCAAGGGGGAAGCTGGGGTCTGGAGCGCCCGGGTAGAAGGCGATCTTGCCGGGAAGTTCTACCAGTACCGCTTTGCCAACTACGGCAAGCTAAGAACGGCCGCCGACATCTTCTGCTTTAGCGCCAGCCAGGACGGCAAGCGCTCCCAGGTTGTGAACCTAGCGGCCACCAACCCCGCCGGCTGGGAAGAGCAGCCCATGCCTGCCCAGGCAAAGACGACGGACGCCATCATCTACGAAATTCATACGCGGGACTTCACCGTCTCCCCGGCATCGGGCTTGCCGGAGAAGCTGCGCGGTACCTACCTGGGCCTTGCCCAGCGCGGAAGCCTGGCCGCAAAGACGAAGAAGCCCAGCGGCCTAGACTACCTTGTTGGCTTGGGGGTGACAGATATCCACCTCCTACCCATACAGATGTTCAACCCGGCAAACCGCAACGCCTACAACTGGGGCTATGAGACAACCCTCTTTAACGCCCCGGATTCCCGCTACTCATCCAACAAGGCGGATCCCACCCAATCCATCCGCGACGTCAAGGCAATGGTCCAGGGCGTCCACCAAGCGGGGATTCGCCTGATTATGGACGTTGTCTACAACCACAGCGTGCCGGCAAAGGGAGACGACTCCGCTTTTGACGTGGCGGTGCCCTATTACTACTTCCGCACCGACGACTCAGGCAAATACTTAAACGAGTCCGGGGTGGGCAACGCCCTCCACGACGAGCGCCCCATGGTGCGCGGCTACATCCGCGAATCCCTTGTTTACTGGCTCAAGGAATACAAGGTGGACGGCTACCGCTTTGACCTTGTAGGCATGTTTACCCCGGAAACCGTTGCCGACCTCACAAAGGCCGTGCGCGCGGTTCGGCCGGACGCCCTCCTCTATGGGGAGCCCTGGACCGGCGGCGGGCCTACCCGCTTTGGCAAGGGCGACCAAGCTGGTATGAGCTTTGCCGTTTTTAACGACAACTACCGCAACGCCCTGCGCGGCAACCTTGACGGGGTCTTGCCCGGATACGTTATGGGCAACACCGAGGAAACCTACGCCCTGCGCCGCGGTCTGGCCGGATCCATAACCTACTCGGATGAGATGAAGGACTTTGCCCAGGAGCCGGACGAAACCATCAACTACATCTCCGCCCACGACAACATGGCCCTCTGGGACAAGGTTGCCAAAACCATGCCAGAGGCCTCTGCCGCCGTCAAGGCAAAGGTAGTGAAGCTGGCAGGTGCCATGGTCCTCTTAGCCCAGGGCATTCCCTTCCTTGAAGGCGGGGTTGAGATGGGGCGAACAAAACAAGGCAACCCCAATTCTTATTCCGCCGGAGATGCTATTAATCAGTTTGAGTGGGAAAAGCTGTCAAAACATCAGGGCGTGAGCGACTACTACGCAGGCCTCATTGCCCTGCGTCGCGCCCATCCGGCATTCCGCCTCCACAGCGCCAAGGAGATCCGCGAGTCTATGAACTTTGTGGAGGATCTGCCCGCCGGCCTCATTGCCTACCGCCTCAATGGTGCGGCCGCGGGGGACAGCTGGAAAAAGATCCTGGTTGTCTTTAACGGCAACCCCAAGGCATCGAGCATCCTCCTGCCCGAGGGCTCCTGGAACCTTGCCCTCAACGGGGACAAGGCAGGAACCAAAGCCCTCAAGACAAAGCTCAAGGGGAAGCAAAAGATAGAAGCCTTCTCCGCCTTTGTGTTTTATCAGTAAATAAATGGCCCTCCGCCCGGCGCTGTGCCGGGCGGAGGGTGTGGAGGGTTGAGAAGATTGTTGGATATTCTCTATGAGTTTCTTGTTAGAAACACTCATGATGCATGTAAAGAATTCGATTCGGAAAAATGACAAAGGGTGAACTGCCACTGACAATCCATCCACGAAACCCGCTAGAGTCTGCACTGGTATCGGTATAAAACATAAAAGAGAAGTTTATGCGGAACAAGATAACTCCTCAAATTATGAGCTTATACGGCTTCGTGGGGGAGTTATACCCTTTGGCTTTGTCAAATTGGCACGAATCAATGGTTGACAGCAGAAGGTAGCTGGCCTAGATTTTCGATCGGGGGCTGAAAGAGCAGTCCAGAGCTCGCATTCATGGACAGTGCCCGGATGAGAAGGATGGCCAGCAGATGAAATCGAAGTTCACCAGAGGCCCTGCGCCTCTCCACCGCTCATGGCCCACATTCCTGGCGGTCGCCTTCCTGGCTGCCGGCTTACAAGCGGCCCTGTCCGCCCAAACCCCTACTCCCGCAGTCAGCCTCTCCGCGCCTTCCTATGCCGCCGACGAATGGATAGCCCTCGCGGCAGCCAATTTACGCGACCCTCCCCGCGCCAAGGATTGGGTCGGGCTCTACGAACTCGAGGAGACGCCCGACGGCAATCCCGGCTCCATCTGGTGGGCCACTCTGACGGACATGGGCATATCGACCCGGGCCGGAGGGACCTTCTCCTTCAATCCAACTTGGATCTCGGCTTCGAACCGTGCCCGCTGGATACCGGGGAAATCCTATAAATTCATCATCGCCTGGGACGATACCTACAAGATCGAGGCGAGCGCCTCCTTCAGACTCTCGGAGCCGAGCGGTAAAACCCCGGCGAGCGTCGACCCCGTGTTCCTCACGGTGGGGGCTGGAAAAGCTCCGGCCCTGCCCGCCGCGGTGACCCTGAGGCCGCCCGAAGCAAAGGCTGAAACCCGCGCCGTGACCTGGGACAGCATCCCCGCCGGAACCCTCTCGAGGGCCGGCCGCTTCACCCTCCGGGGGGTCGTAACAGGAGCGGGCGCACCCGCCGCGGCGAACATCACCGTCATAGAGGGGACTGGACCCCTCCTGGAATTCGCAGCCATCTCCGACATCCACATCAAGGGGACGGATGGCGCCGAGGAGAACTCGGCGAGCTTGACGCGGGCACTGCGCGACATCTCCCTGGCGGCGCCCGGGACCTCCGCTCTCTGCCTTGTGGGCGACCTAACCGAAGGAGGGTCCTCGGCGCAATACGATGGGCTGTTGAATATCCTGTCGGGCTTCAGCGGGTGGAGGACACTCTTCGCGGAGGGCAACCATGATCTACGCTGGCTGCGCGACGGATGGGTCGAGGGCATGAGGCGCTTCATGGCCAAGACGGGGAGCCCGGCCCTCTATTACGACGAATGGATTAGCGGCTACCACTTCATTTTCCTGGCATCCGACTCGGACATGAGCTCGATGTCCTATCTGGGCGGGGAGCAGCTTTCATGGCTCAAAGCCGCTCTCGCAGAGGGCGCCGACCCCAAGAAGCCCATCTTCATCTTCCATCACCAGCCCCTCTCGGGTACGGTCCCCCTCACGGCCGCGGCCGACGGCTATACCCAGGAGCCCACGGATGGGATCATCCAGGACAAGGAGCTCCGGGCCATCCTCTCAGCCTGGCCCCAAGCCTTTTTCTTCACCGGCCACACCCACATGAATTTAAAAAGCCCCGGAGAGCTGTACAGCTCCGGGACATTCACCGCGGTGAACACCGCCGCTACCGCTTACCTGTGGAACGGGCCCGCCGGAGGGAGCCAAGGGCTTTCCGTCCAGGTCTACGCCGACAAGGTGATCATCAGCGGCCGGGACTACAGCCGGGGGGAATGGATCTCCGCGGCCCAGTTCACGGTGAACCTGCCGCGGCCCTGAGGGAGGCTACTTTAGATCCACCCAGTAGTTGATGACCATCCCTCTGTTTTCTAAAAAAGGCCTAGGGATAGGCGAAGAGGCCCCAGTCGTAACGGTAGCCCGAGATGTAGTAGGCGTCGCGCAGGCCGACCACCCTGCCTTCGGCGCTATACTTGAGGTTGGTCTAGCCTTCGCCTTCGGTGAAGCCCGGGATAATGACGGTTCCTATCACTTGGCAGTTCCTCTCAATTATTAATTTAAATCTACCCACGTCTTCCCGCTTGCCATTATACTAATTGCAGTACGGAAACCTTGTGGGGGTAATCCATGAAGACATTTTACACTGCTCTGTTTACGATTATTTTTGGCTCTACATATATTTCGAGTCAGGCACTTCCGACCCAATCCCCCACTGCCACCGAAGCATATCTGGAACAGATCGCCAATTATGAATTTGAGGCCGCCTTGCAAACTGCCGACGCCATGCTGACTGATGCTGCCAACTGTAAGGCTTCGGCACGGTTCTGGTTAGGCACGGTAGCCTTTGCCGACGGCGATTTGCAGCGCGCCGAGCAATACTTTGCGGATGGTTTGGCACTGCAGGAAAGTGGCGGCCGCGCCAAATACTGGCTAAGCCACGCGATTGGAAAAACCGGTTGGAGTCAACCAGCCGAAATGCTTAGCTTTATCAAACGCTCGCAGCAGTTGCCGGCAATTAATCCACGCTATGTCCAAAAAATCGCGTATGTAATGGTCCAAAAACTGGATGCCCCCACGGGCGAAAACGGCAGCGGCCCACGCATTAGCATGGAAATGACGCCCGGCCAACAAAAACACGGTATGTTATCGCTCAACATTTTGCGCCGTTATCTGCAATTATTCAGCAACGGCCAAGTCGATCTGCAGATCAGCAGCTACCCCATCGATCGGACTGCCAGGAAGGTCGACAACCGCAACATCGTGACTCTCTCCAGCTTGGAACCTTGGGACCTGGAACCCAGCTTGCTGATGAATTCCGCCATTGCCGACAATGACCTGCTTTTTATTGCCTTCCCACGCAAGGGAGGAAATGCGATAGCTACCATCGGCGCATTCTCATTGCTACCTGGAATCATCAGCTCGCCCACCCGCACAGGCATGTACATACCCAGCGGTTGGCTAACCATGATCAATTTTCCGCAAATCTTCCATGAATACATGCATACGGTTGAATACGCCATGGTTTGGGCTGGGATGAAGGAATTCCATGCCACTTCACATGGCAATGACGAAGAACGCGTTGAAGCACTTACCCACATTCCAACGGCAAAAACCGGCGAAACCGATTGGGCGGAATACTTTTTTGCCCGCACCATCCCAGAATTTGCCGCCGAACTTGAAACTAAAAACCATAACAACGGCTACGAATACATATTCGGCCTCAGCAGTAAACACAAACACAGTTTGCCCAGCAGCGCCATGCAACGATTATATGAGCGCTTACAGCGCCATGGCAGTAAATCCTTGCTCGAAGCCCGCGACAATGCAGAAAAGCTAATGACCAGTGCCTATTCAGCCTACAACAAGGACCAAAAGCCCGCCCTTGCTGCCAGTCGTGCGCTGGAGGCGTTCAAAACGTTTCCTTATAACTCTGGTTATTACGGCAAAACTAAATGGTTCGTCGAAAACAGCAAACTAAAAAAAGCGGAACTGGAAACCATGCTTGCCCAATTGAATGAGGAAGCTTCCCAGGCTGGCATAGTCACCAACGTGAGAGATATACAGATAGGAAACCACTAAAGCCCTAAATGATCGAAAACGTGGCTTAACAGCCGGGGGTAAGTGGCGATATCTGGTTCTGGCCATGGTATACACATTCATTTTGTGAATATGCGAAGCCAATATTCTTTTTTTTATTTTTTAGTATACGAAAATATCATTTGGCACGTCGATATTGTTGTACGATATTTACCGAACCAATAAAGGTGTACGACGATGGAAAATGAAACAAGCACAATAACCCAAAGGGCTAATGTAAAGGCAAGAGTCATTGGCATTTTATTCTTACTGGCGACAGTTGTATTTATGGCCGGCAGTAGGCTTATAGATTCATATTTTATTAATACTGATTTAGGCATTATGAGATTGATTTGCGGAGTTTTACTTCAGGTGCTCGATGGCCTAGCCGTTGCTCTCATCGGAATATTAGTTTTTTCTGTTTTAAAAAATATCAATAGAATGCTGAGTCTGAGTTATGCAATTATTAGAATCATTGAATTAGCGGTTATTCTCGGAGCGGGAGTATATGCGCTCTTCCAATTGGAAATATTTCCTAAATTTGATTCTTTACTCTGCCTATTCACTGGTAGTAGTGGTCTTATATTTTCATACTTGTTGTATAAATCTAAACTCCTTCCTAGGATTCTTTCAATATTAGGTTTAGTTGGTTATGCATTATTAGTTATTGGTTCTATTTTTGATTTTATGGGAATAATTAAAATCTATACTGGTTATGGTATAATTTTTATTGCCCCAGGTGGCATATTTGAATTATTTTTGCCCCTTTGGTTATTGATCAAAGGCTTTAAAAGGACATTGTAGAAAAAACCTTAATTGGTTCTGCCCAAAATCACAGGAAATATTTACTGAGCCCGGAGGCATCCAGCCTGAGCCTAGGCGCCAAACGTGGCGCCGCTTTAAGCCCAAGCCGAAAACGCGAGGAGCCCCCGATAGAGTCCCCACCGACAGCCAGGGACACAGGCCCTTGCGCCTTCATGCCCGGCGCGATGAACGCACTGGGCATGGGTGGGCAGGGGAAAACCGCCGAGAACGTTTCCGCACGTTTAGCCCTAGGAATTCTACCCCTAAAGGAGGACCAAGTGAGCGGCGGTTTTCCCCTGCCCAGGCCCCATGCCCGATGGGTATTTTTACGCCGGGAACGAAGGCTCAAGGGTCCGCTCCCCGGTGAATATTTGTTTGGGGAGTTTGCGGAATTCCTTCGCGGCCGAAGACTTCCACTCGATGCTATAAGAGCCCATCGGTGATGTATTGAGGCTGTTTCAAAACTACATCCATAGGCGCCTCCTTCATTCCTACCACGATTATGCTCTTAAGTGTTCGCTTTGATAAGGTCATCTAGAGTTTTGGGATGGCCGTGCATTAAGGCTATTCCTTCTCGCTTCCCCCTGAACTCATCTAGCGTTTTTCGGGGGCGGGGTTTGTTTGGCGATTACGCCGATATCAGTTCGTGCCCCACAGTGGGGGCAGCGGAAGACCCCGCAGGCGCTTTAAACCACAAAGGGCCGGGCTCTTTGAGACCGGCCTCAGGCAAAAGCTAGAGCGCCGAGGAGGCTGGAGCGTAGGGGGAGCCGCGTTTTCCCCACCGACAGCCAGGAATGCAGGCCCTTGCGCCTTCATTCCCGGCGCGATGAACGCACTGGGCATGGGTGAATGAAAAAAAACGCGGCGAACGGTTCCCGCAGCGAAGCGAGGACAAGTGAGCCGTGTTTTTTTTCATTCAGGACCTATGCCCGATGGGTATTTTTACGCCGGGAACGAAGGCTCAACGGTCCGCTCCCCCACAACCCAGAGCGGTTTATGGCCCTGATTCTCCTTCTTGACTCTTATGTATAATTACATACATGCTTTTACCCATGAAATATACAGTCATGCTACCTGACGACATCGTTACCCGCGCTCGTGAAGCCTCAGGCCTAGAACGCATTACAGACATCCTCAAGGCAGGCCTTAGGGCCTATGGAGGTTCAGACCCCCAGGCTTTGGCAGCCGAGCGTCGGCCTACCTTTACCGCACCCTGAACATGAACATCCTTGTGGATTCGAGCGTCTGGATAGAACATTTTAGGCTCAGCCAATTTTCATTGGTAAAGCGTTATAAGATGATCAAGCCTTGAAGAATATCTTGGAACTGGGTTGGTCAAGCAAGGGAATCGGCTGGGTAGACGCCCAGCTCCTCTCTACCTGTCTTGCCCTACCCTGCCGCATCTACACCCATGACAAAAGGCTCTTAAGCATAGCCAAGGAATTGGGGATCGCTTGGGAGTTAACTCTATGAATTTCAGTCTTCTTGCCGGCCTCTTTGTTTTTAGCATCGTTTCCGCCTTTACGCCCGGGCCGAACAATCTCATAGCCCTCGCTACCGGGGCAAACCACGGCTACCGCAAGACCCTGCCCCACATCCTTGGGGTCTGCTTGGGCTTTGGGATTATGCTGGCTTTGATGGGCGCAGGCCTGGGAGCCCTCCTCCAAGCCTACCCCCTGGCCTTTGTCATTCTCAAGTACGCCGCCCTGGCTTATCTTCTTTTCCTTGCCTGGAAGATAGGCACTTCCAAGGGCTTCCACGAGGGCGCCAAGCAAGAAAAACCAATGACATTCTTGGGCTCGGCCGCCTTCCAGTGGATCAACCCCAAGGCATGGGTAGCTGCCATTACCGTGGTTACCAACTTCACCGAACCCTCGGCCTTTTGGCCCTCCCTCATTCTCGACGGGGTCATAAACATCGTCATTGCCTTTTGCGCCGTCTCCTCCTGGACCCTCTTTGGCACGGTGGTAAAGCGCTGGCTCTCCAGCCCAGGCCGCCTCAAGGTCTTTAATTGGTCTATGGCGGCCCTCCTCGTTCTCTCCATCATCCCCTCCCTCCTGCCACATAGCTGATTCCGCCCTGCAAACCTCTTCCCGAATTGAGGAAGGGGCAAGGGCGTGCTATACTCCAAGGGTATGAAAATGTTTTTAAGGAGTAGCTATGTTTAAACGATTCATTCTTTGGGCCCTCATCATCGGAATCCTTAGTGTGGTCCTGGTTTCCTGCGGCGATGGCTTTTTCCCCGAGGCAAGCCCCACGGCCAATCCAACGGCTAGCCCACAACCGAGTACAGTCCCTACGGCAAGCCCGACAGCCAGCCCCCAACCATCCCCCACTGCCGATACCAGCCCCCCTCCAGGGGTAGAGGGCGCGGTTATCGCCGACCATAACATTGCCCATGAGTCGGTGCTGCGCTCCATACCTACAGAGTACATCAATACGGCAAGAAACGATTTCCACGTTCTCTATGTGCATACATCGCACGGCACCCATGTTTCCTACGGCTTATTCGGACTACCCGACTATAAAGCTGGAGACTCAAGCCTCTTTGCCATAACCCATGACGCAACTACGGCCGTCTCCGGCAAGCTGGATCTTCATGATTTCTATTACGAGTCTGACCCACCCGACTTGAGCCAAAACGGGGGCGTGGATACCCTTGAGGAGGGCGTTCCACGCTTTGTCGTGTGGACCCGCGACTATTTAGACAATAGCGCCAATGCGGACATCAACGTCGTCATGTGGTCCTGGTGTAGCATAAGCGGCCATAACATTGCCAATTATCTATCCGGCATGACGACCCTTATGTCGGAGTACGGTGTAAGCGGCTCAAAGATTGGCACAGGAACGGGTAAGACCCACCCAGTGCCCGTTCACTTTATCTTTATGACCGGTCACACGGAGTGGGATAATAACATCGGAACGGGGCTGCCCAAAAACCAAGCCGACCTCATCCTTGCCCACTGTCAGAGCAACGGCTTTTTTTGCCTTGACTATTTCGGAATCGACAGTCACGATATAGCAGGTAACTATTACCAAGCCGCGAACGACGATGGCTACGACCCGGATAGCGAAACATCTTACTACAGCGATT
The DNA here is from genome assembly GCA_041739325.1 of Treponematales bacterium. Classification (GTDB taxonomy): domain Bacteria; phylum Spirochaetota; class Spirochaetia; order Treponematales; family JBGSOB01; genus JBGSOB01. Next base: position 22,461 of record JBGSOB010000111.1, on the reverse strand, counting down.
GGCAGGATTCACACAGTTTGGGCAGTCATTGGTATTACAATAAAAACTCTCCCGGCGGAGATATAGAACTGCCACAGCACAATACCCAACATATCACAGCGAACCGCAAAGCCTACGCCATGTGGTGGATCCTTGCCCGCATGGCAGGCTGGGACGGGCTTTCTGAGTAAGCCGAGCAAGGAGGGCCTTGTCGCATGGCGCTTTTAAAAGGCGGAAACAGGGAGTCCTACACCTGCCCCATCTGCGGTAAAAAAGCCCTCCTTGGCAGTCACTTCTGCAAAGTAAAGGATGCGGGCATTGCCCGCAATCTTGCCGAGCCCCAGGACTCGGATCTGGCACAGACGAAGGCTGAGCTCAGGAAAAAGGCTTGGCGGGGAGTAAGCATCCTCGCCGCCTTCCTCCTCATCCTTGCCTTCCTGTGGTCGCAGATAGGCCCTTGGTCCATCCTCCTCATGCTCGGAGGCCCCGCTCTCATCGTGGCGGCCATACTTCTCTCAAAAGCCGTCGCCCGCCTTCCCCGTCAGCGCTATAAACAGCTCCTGAGGCTCATCGGCCATGACAGGGCCGCGGCAAGCCGCCTTATAGCCCGGGAAAAAATGGCCCACCCCGAGCGCAGCCTTGGAGAACATATAGAATCGGTGATATCGAGCCTGGATAGGGACAGACGCTAAAAAAAGCGGAGGGGCTATGGAAGCTCAAGACTGGTCAAAGGACCCGCGCGTACAGGAAATCATCAAGGAGCTAGGGGCCTGGCCGGGAGAGGTTCTTGCCAGCCATAAGAGCGCCAATCAAGCCTTCCATAAACTCTCCTTCCTTGCGGACCTCGGCTTGGGCATGAAGGATAAAGGCATCGCGGAAATAGCCGCCAAGGCACTGAGCAAGCGGGATGAAGAGGGAATACCCCTCCTGCCCATGAAGATAAGCGCCGCCCACGGCGGGAATGGAGAAGAGACCTGGGCCTGGGCCCTCTGCGACGCCCCAACTACCCTCTCTGCACTCCTGCGCCTAGGCTATCCTCAAAAAGAGCTTATGGGCGCTGTAGACGCCCTGGCAGCCCGGTTTAACAAGGAGCTGCGGCATTGGGGCTGCGAGGTTTCAAAAACCCTCTCCTGGCGCGGGCCGGGCAAGAAGTCGGACCCCTGTCCCTACGCCACCCTCATCATGATAAAGCTCCTGGTAAGTGCCGGTAAGCCAGCCTACGCCCCCCTTATCAAGGCCGGAGCTGCCTGCCTGCTAGAGCTCTGGCAAAACAGTCGCCAGCGTCATCCCTATATCTTTTATATGGGAACGGATTTCCGCAAACTCAAGCTCCCCTTTGTCTGGTACGACATCCTCCACCTCGCAGACGTTCTCTCTTCCATTCCCGCCGCCGTTTATCCGGAACTGCGTGCTGACCCGCGCTTTCAAGAGATAGTGTCGCGCATCGCGGATAAGGAAGTCAGCGGAGGCTTTATCCCCGAATCTGTCTATCAAGCCTTGAAGGCCTGGGACTTCGGGCAAAAAAAAGAAGCCTCAGCACTCATGGGCTACTTTGCGCGCCGCGTCATAACGCGGGCCGCATTATAAAGCGCTCCGCGTCATAGTGCGCCCAAAGTACAATGTATTTCCACGCGGTTCCTAAGCCCCGCGATTCTTCTCCATCCACCCTACCGCCCAATCCACGAAGGGCCGCATCTTAATCAGCCGCGCCTCTCCCTTTCCCAGGCACTGCGCCTTAAAGCCAATTGCGGCTTCCCAGACAGAGCCTAGGGGAATGAAGTCAGAATCGTCCACAGCGAGGGTTTCATAGGCAAGCCATTCGCGTGCCCCATCCTTCATGACGGCGCTGTGCTCCACGGTGGTTTTCTTGCCGACAAAAGCGGCGCGGCTCTCGGCTAAGTGCAGAGAGGTATTCTTGTCGTGGCCAACGCCCAAAAGAAGAATCGAGCCATCCAGATCGTAGAGCTTAGCCAGGGGCGAGCCCTCCCCAAAGATATTGCTCAGGTCATGGTCTGCCATAAGTTGAGCCGCCTTGGGGCCATTAGCGCAAAAGGATCGGGCCGGGTGGCAACTGCGCACGGAACCTGGCCAGGTGCGCAGCATCTCCGGCACGGCGCCCATGCCTATGGCGGGAGTAACCAGGGGGTCAAAGGCCGGCCACTCACGCCGGATCAAGGGCCAAAGGCTTTCTGAGACTTCCCAGTGCACCCCCGTAGAGGGGTCTAGGTTCTTCCAAGTTTGGGCAGGCATCATCAGGCTGCCCTCAGGACCGATCAATTCAAAGATGGCACGCAATATCGTCTCCGCCCCGCCTACAACCCAGCCCAAGCTGGAGAGTGACACGTGGGCGATGAGGTTTTCCCCCCTGGCCAAACCCGAGCGGCGGAGGGCGTCGGCAATGTCGGACCTCAGCAGGGGAAACTCGGGGTCGAGCTTCTTCTTGTCCATATTGACTCCTTGTTGTACATATTGTACAACTACCAAGAGGGAAAAGCAAGAAGGGCGGGCCCTCCCTCGGTAGGTTTTTATGTCCCTAGAATCTTAGAAGGGAGGGGCAACCCTCCCTCGCAACCCTTGTATGACCCTAAAAGCAGAGAAGGGAGGGCCCTCCCCCGCTTAAGTTTTTATCACCCAAGAGCCCTAGAAGGGAGGGCCGGACCCTCCCTTCTACCCACCCGATGCCTGAGGCTTTGGGGCTCGGCAAAGCGCGGAGGAAGGATGAAGCTAGACGCAATCTTGAGCGATTTGGAAAAGGCCGGTTTTTCCGCTATGGAAGCCAGGGTCTACCTGGACCTGGCAGGTACTGGAGAGCTCAACGGCTCGCAAATAGCAAAACGCATCGGCCAATCGCGCTCCTCGGTTTACGCGGCGCTGGACGCCCTGCAAGCGCGGGGCGCCGTCTACGCCGTGCCGGGGGAAACCCAGAATTATCGCGCGGAAGAGCCCGAGGCTCTCTTTTCAAAGCTTGAAAAACGCTTACGCGATTCGGCACACCGGGTTGTGGCGGCCCTTTCCACCCTACGAAGGGAGGGCCCCAGCCAAGCCTTCGTCAACGTGCAGGGAACCCAGCTGGTGCTGGAAAAGGCGGGCCAACTTATAGATGCCGCCCAACGCGAAATCTATATCAACACATGCATCGACCCCGCGCTCTTAGGAGAGGGATTGCGGGCGGCCGCAGAGCGCGGGGTACGCATCATCGTTTTCAGCTTCGGCTCCTTTAGCATAAGCGGCTTGCCCATCGAGCTCTTCGCGGTAGGTCAAGCCGCGGCGCCCGGCGATGAAAAGCGCCTCATGCTCGTCTGCGATATGAAGGCCGCCCTCATCGCCGCCGCCGCGCCAGACGGGGAACTCTGCGGAACCTTTTCCACCAACCCCCTCCTTGCCCGCGTGACGGCAGAACACATTCACCACGACATCTACCTCCACAAGCTCAAGAAAAAATCAAAGAAGGAACTCTTCGGCCCCGACATCCTTTTGCATTCCCTCCTCGAAGGCCCAGAGACCGTGCTATGATAAGCCCATGCGGGGCAGGGCGCTCGGACGGACACTGCAAGAGCTTCTCGAAAAACAAAGGGGGCCTATGCGCAGGGCCCCGGATTTTGCTCGCCTCCAGGCTCTGCTCACTGCATCATCCAAGCTCCGCGGCCTGAGCCTGAGCCCCATCGCCTACAGCCTCCTAAACCAGCCCAGGCTCAAGCCCCAGCATCTACGGAATTTTCTCTCCACCTACAAACTTCCACCCAGCCCTTTTTTTGCCCTCTTCCTCAAACTCAAGTGGGAGGATAGAGACCGTAGGGCAGAGGCTAGAGGCAAAAAAACCGCCCGCATCAGTGTCATAATCAAGACCTATCCACGGGACATCGTAGCCATGATCCTCTACCTAGGAACCCTTGAAAAAACCCGCAATCCTTCCATGCCCCTCTGGAAAAAGGCCCTCTTTCCAAACAGCCTAAAGCGAGCCCGCGAACTGGGCGCCCTCAAGAGGGCCGCGTGGATAAGGCTTTTTAGCAAACACGTGGATATCCTGGCAAAAGGCTATCGCCGCATCGACATCCCCGAACGCGGGGCCCTCATGGCATGTATGCTCTTAGAGTGCCTGCCAGATCCGGCCAAGCCCAGGCCCCCAGGCAAAGCTGAGCTCAAAAGCCAATTCCGCCGGCTTTCCATGGAATGTCACCCAGACAGAAGCCAGACAGAGGAAAAGACTGAGGCGAGGGACGAGGCGGAGGGAGAACGCTTTATCCTCATCAAGAAGGCCTACGATTACCTGAGTCGGAAAAAGACCTAGGCAAGAAGGGTATGTACCCTGGGTTTTAGCCGCTAGACCAGGGTATGGAGATAGAGCCGGGAGCCGTCGTAGAGAATGATGGCGGCACTGGGCATGCCTATTCGCTCCCACACTTGGGGATTCACCTGAATAGTCTGGGAGGGGCACTCGTTGCGTAACTCTACCCGCGCCGCCTCAACCTTTCCGTCCGAACCGCCTAAAAACTTGTCCAAGGGGAGCTCGGTGCACAGGGATACCTGATACTCGCGGGTCATCATGCCCAGGTCAAAGCCGTCGTTGGGATGGATAACCAAACGATCAATGCCCAGCTGCGTAGAGGGGCTTACCTTGAGGCGCTCCGTCTTCTTTATGGCCTTCATACCTCAATGATAATCCATGGCGAATGCGGGCGCAACCCGAAATGAAGGGATTATTTGAGGCTCCCAGCTACTTAATGCGCATGACAAACCGGGCAAGGGCGATCATAGGCTTGAAGTACCAACCCTCGAGTTCCGCCCTCACCTTCTTCAATTCCTGGGGTATGGCTATGGCCTGGGGACAGTGGCTCACGCACTTGCCGCATTCCGTGCAAAGAGAGGCATAGGAGCCCCGTGCCGCCAGAGTCCCCGTGCCCATAAAGTAGCTCTTAATGGCTGAGCCCTTCCCCATGAGATACTTTTCATTGTAGACGCTAAAGCAGGCGGGGATATCGACGCCGGAGGGACAGGGCATGCAGTAGGCGCAGGCGGTGCAGGGCACTTTTGTCCTCGCCGCCAGAATGGCCTTCACCCGCTCGAAAACCTCAAGATCCTCAGGAGAGAGGGAACCCGGAGCCGCATCGCCGGCAATACGGATATTCTCGTCGATCTGGGCTTCCTCGTTCATGCCGGAAAGGAGGAGCCCCACTTCGCCGTGGTTCCAGACCCAACGCAGGGCCCACTCGGCGGGGCTCTTCCCCGTAGCGGCAAAGAGGGCTTCCACTTCCTTGGGCAAACCCTTTACCAGATTCCCTCCGCGCAAAGGCTCCATCACGATGACCGGTATTCCCAGGCTTGCGGCAAGCTTGAGGCCTTCGGTGCCTGCCTGATTTTTTTCATCCATGTAGTTGTACTGGATCTGGCAAAAGTCCCAGGGATAGGCACGAACAAGCTCGGTAAAATGCTTTTGCGTTCCATGGAAAGAAAAACCGATATTGCCAATCTTTCCCTCCTTCTTGAGCCCCTCGAGCCATGTCATGACTCCCAAATCCAGCATGCGCTGAAAACCGGCCTTGTCCGATAGCATGTGGAGAAGGTAGTAGTCTACGCGGTCCGTCCTGAGGCGCTCGAGCTGGGTAGCGAATATCTTGTGCGCGCCCTCGATCTTCCGCACCATGTAGGGCGGTAGCTTGGTCGCTATCTTGACCCTGTCGCGCAAGCCGCCTTCCAGCGCCTTGCCCAGGAGAGCTTCGCTCTTGCCGCCGTGGTAGACATAGGCGGTATCGAAGTAGTTGACGCCCCGGCCCACGGCATCCCGAATCATATCGATGGAGCGCTGTTCGTCTATCCCCCCGCCCTTCTGCGGGAAGCGCATGCAGCCAAAGCCCAGGCGTGAAAGGACATCGCCATTCTTAGTGTTGGTATACGTGAGCAAAGCGGTAACCTCCATTGGAAACAAGGGCTATTGTATCGATTGATCTCTCCCAGAGGAAGCGAGTATGCCGCCTACCCCAGCCTCTCCATTCCCACTTCTAGCTGAGCGCCCTTAGCGTTGCGGACAGTGACAGCCCCATCCTGAACGCTCACCTGGATGGACATGCCCTTTTCCGCAAGGGCGCCGAGGTCCTTTACGGCAGCGGCGTCCACGTGAATCACCTGGAGTTTTTTCTCCTGGGCAAAGCGAGGCGCCAGGGGCTCCCACCACAGGGCAGGCCGCGTGCTAAAGGTGTAGACCTTCACGAGGTCTGCCTGCTTGAGGGCCTTGGCCAGAATCTTCTCTTCGGGGTGGCCCAGCTCCACCCAGAGGCGGATGCGGCCCTCGTAGTCCTTGAGCCAGAGGTCAGGCTCCTCGGAATCCGACACGCCCTTTCCGAAGACCAGGCCCTCGCAGGCGTCTAAGGCATAGGCCAGGAGCCTCAGCATCATCCGGTCCAAGGTCTCCGAGGGATGGCAGGCAATGGTAAGCTTATAGGTTTCGTAGTGGTTCCTATCCATGTCCACTACCTCGAGCTCGGTCTTGTATATTTCGGCTTTCAGCGCCATTCAAAGCTCCCTTCGGCTCTCTCCCCGTGGGGTTTCAGGTATGCGTTACGGCTTAGGATTATGCTCGGCCCCGCGAATGCGCGCAAGCAGGGAGCTGTTCAAGCGTTGGCAATTAGCTCACTGGGGTAAAGACTTTCAATAACTCAACGCGGCCTTTTACCGAAATCTCCCCTTGGGAGATGAAGCTGATCCTGTTCGTGCAAAGCTCTTTTGTCAGTTCCCCTACAAGAAGAGAAGTCCCCAGGGCTTTATTGTGGGCTTCGAGCCGCTGGGCTACATTCACAGAATCGCCAATGACGGTATACTCGACCCTATCCTCAGACCCAATGTTTCCAGCTATCACATTCCCGGTGTTGATCCCTATCCGGGTATGTAGCCTTTTGCCATTGAATTCGCTCTCCCGGGAAAAGCGATCAATCGCCAAACCGGCTAGGACCGCATTGTAGCCATGGTCGCCGTCCTCAACGGGCGCGTTGAAAATGGCCATAACCGCGTCGCCGATAAACTTATTCACCACGCCCTTGTGCTGGTTTATGATGGCGATAATTCCGGAAAAATAGGCATTGAGGATAGCCACCACCTCAGAGGGCGGCATCTTTTCGGAGAGGGCGGTATAGTTCTCGATGTCGGTAAACAATATCGTGACTACGCGGTTCTCGGGTTTGATGATCCCCCCTCGGGAAAGAACTTCCTTGGCCAATTCCGGGGTGAGGTACCTACCGAAGGTGTTTTGCAGGAGTTCGCGCTCCCTGAGGCCTTCAATCATCCTATTGAAGCGAACCGTGAGCCGCCCTGTTTCCGCGTTATCCAATACAGGGACTGAAAGATTCAAATCTCCATCCCTAACTACCTTGTTCATGGCCTTTTCCAGGAATGTAATGGGCTGGGTTATCTTTTTGGTAAAAATAACGATAGCGAGGACAATCGCAAGGCTCAGCGCGAGAATGTCCGTATAGAAGATACTTTGGAACAAGGCGGGTTTTCGCATCCAGGCGCTCACGTCAACCACAAAATTGATAAAGGGAACGACTATCACAAAGAGGTTAACAAGCACAATCTGAACCCATATCCACGCTTTGCCTGGAGGGAGAATGAAGTCCCGCTCTTTCTGCAGCTGGATTTTAAAGGAAGTGGCCCAGAAATCTGAAAAGGTCCATGCCAGAAAGCTGGGAAGTATGACATAGCCGCAGGTAGAGGAGAGAAAAATATGCCAGGGATATGTTGGCAGGGGGGAGGGATCTACCACCGTAACGATGTAGAAATTGTAGATATTGTTGGCCATCCCCGTGAAAAAAATCACTGCCGTGATTATGATCGGCATCCTCACGAGGAGCTTCTGGGAAGATCGCTTGGGATTGGCGCTCTTCAATAAGGCGCCCAGCTTTACCCGGAAAAAGACCATTAAAAAAAGCAAGGGGACTAGATAGAAAACAATCTCCGGCAGGAGCGTGTAGGGTATGATTTCCCAGCGCTTGCTAATAAAAATGTAACTCCAGTCCGTGAAGGAAATAAAAGCCAAGGGCATGAGGATATACAGATAATAGCGGAGTCCAAAAGCTTTTCTCATTGCCTTAGTATAAGCCATGGTTTGTATTTTTTGGATAGCTATTCCCTGAATTGATTCCGCTCGTAGCGAATAACGTGAGGTTTTCATGAAGCGTTCTTTTCTTTTAGTATTCACCGCCTGTCTTATTTTCAGCTTAACTGCCTGCAGGTCTTCCTCTGCAAAGGAAAAACCTCAAGCTTCGGCAGGGAACCCCACCACGCCCTCAGACGTCATAAAATTTAGCAAGTTCACAGCCTATCCTTGCAGACCCCGTGAAAAGGTGTAGAGTGTTCCTATGAACTACCTGGGCCATCTGGTTCAATCTCGCAATCTTTCCCCCGGCATGCGGATAGGCAATGTCTTGGGAGATTTCTATAAGCGCCTGCCGGAAGAACTTCACCCGGAGATCAAAGCGGGCGTCCTCTACCATAGGAAGATCGATATCTACATGGACAGGCACCCACAGGTTCGCGCGTCCATGGCGCGCATCGCCAGTCCCCTCAGGCGCTTTGCCGGCATCCTGGTGGACATGTATTACGACCACTTCCTAGCCCTCGAATGGGAGGCCTGGACGGGCAGAGACTTGCCTTCCAGCGCCTCTGAATTCTACCGGGAAATACTTGAGTGGAAGGCCTGGTGGACGAAGGATCTTGAAGAGGTCTATCCCTGGCTTGTCAAATACGATTGGCTGAGCTCATACCGGGAAACAAGCCATCTAGCCCGGTCCTTCCAAGGCCTCGCCCAAAGGCTCAGGGCCCCAAACAATCTCCAAGATGGCCTTGAGCCCCTCCTGGCGGACTACGAGGGCTTCCGCACGGACTTCCACGCTTATATGCCTGACTACCTTGAAAACTGCCGCCCTGAAAGCGCGAGCTCCTAGAGCTACCGCCCCTTAATCGCGCAAGCCCTTGGCTATAAGCCCCGGATAGGGCCCCTTGCGCGCATTTGAGCCGAAAAGAAGTTGGCGCACTACCAGTCCGTCGATAACCGCTAGGATAAAGGCGGCCTTCTGCTTGCGCTTGCGGTTTATACCCAGACGGTGGAACTCGCGGACAATGAGGTGGTTCCAAGCCCGATAGCGGAGGGCGATGCGCCGCCTCACCATGCGGTTGCCATGGGCCGCCTCCTGCAAGAGGTGGGCATGGATGCCGCCGCGCATCCTATCCGAGAGAACGATGTCAAAGAGGGCGGTTAGGATGGACTCCGAGTCTGTGAGGCTTTGGTCATTGATGAGCTTAAAGAATTTGCTCGTGACGGCGTCCATATGGCGGTCCGTCACCGCTAAAAGCAGGGACTGCTTGGTGGGAAAGTAGTAGTAAAGGGTTCCGCGGGAGAGTTTTGTCTTTGTGGCAATGTCCAAAAGGCTGGTGTTATCCGTCCCGCGGCGAGCTATGAGACGCTCGGCGGCCTGAAGGATCTGTTCGCGGACGTCTAATCCGGGTTTTGTGGATGCCATGATGCTTTGGCCTATTGTAGCCTCCCACTCATAACACTGCAACAGGATAAATTGAGATCCTCGTAGCCTCCCTCATCAGCCCCCCTCGGCCTGTCGGCCGAGCGACCGACAAAAAGCCTTGCCTAGGACAAAAAGTCGTGCTACCCTTATTCGCTTGTCGGTTTTTCAACCGGCTTTTTTCCGCTAAGGGGGGTTTATATGCCGTACACGCCGCGTGAACCATGGAAGGTCCTGGATCAGTTCAGGGGGAGCTTCTTTACCGGGGAATGGCCAAGCCTTCCCGAGCTTTTCGATATCTCCGCCCATCGCTTCCCCGAGAGGCCCTGTTTTACCATCTACGAAAACGGCCGCCAGAGCCTAAGCTACGCCCAGGCCCGCGAGAGGGTTTTGAAACTCGCCGGCTATATCGCCGCCTCGGGCCTCCAGCCTGGGGATAGGGTAGTGGTAACTGGTAAAAACGCCCCGGAATGGGCCGTTGCCTACCTAGCCGTCCTCTACGCCGGTTGCGTCGTCGTTCCCCTAGATCATCAGCTACGCATGGAAGAAGCCGAGGCCCTCATCCGCGCCTCGGGGGCGGGGATGGTCTTTTGCGACGAGGAAAAATTCGACCTCTTTGCCGCCAAGAAACTGGATATTAAAGGCCTCTACTCCATCAGCGCGGAACGCAAACCCTACCTCTACGACCTCGAGGCCAAGGCAACTTTAAATGCGGAGCGCAAGCCCAAAGAGGCTGACCTAGCGGCCATCCTCTTTACGTCCGGCACCATGGGCGACCCCAAGGGCGTCATGCTCAGCCACGCCAACCTGACGGCAGACTGCTTCCTTTCCCAAGGAAATCTTCTCATCTTCCCCACAGACGTCTTTTACGCCCTCCTCCCCATACACCACTCCTACACCATGCTGGCGGTCTTTATTGAAGCCATGTCGGTAGGCGCCGAGATCGTCTTCGCAAAACGCATGGCCATTGCCCAGGTACTGCGCGACTTCAAGGAAGCCAAGGTGACGATGTTCCTTGGGGTTCCCATGCTCTTTAACAAGCTCATCAACGGCATTATGGCCAAGATCAAGGCCAAGGGCGCCTTCGTCTACGGTATCATCCGCGCCCTCATGCTTGTCTCCGGCGCCATTAAAAAGGCCACCGGCATCAATCCCGGCAAAAAGATATTCCACTCCATTTTAGAGCAGGCCAGCCTCTCAACCCTGCGCATTTGCATATCCGGCGGTGGCCCCCTGGCGCCCTCCGTCTTCGCGGATTATAACCGCCTGGGCCTAGACTTCGTTCAGGGCTACGGCCTCACCGAGACGTCGCCCATCGTCACCCTCAACCCCATAGAGCACTACAAACCGACATCGGTGGGCCGCCTTGTCCCCGGCGCCCAAATGAAGGTCTTGAGCCCAGACGCAAACGGCAATGGGGAATTGGCCATCAAGGGGCCGATGGTGATGCAAGGCTACTACAAGAACGAGGCGGCTACCCAGGCTGTCTTTACCGAAGACGGCTGGTTTAAAACAGGAGACGTGGGGCGGCTGGACGCCGAGTCCTACGTCTACCTGACAGGCAGGGCCAAGAACATGATCGTTACCGAGGGCGGCAAGAACGTCTACCCGGAGGAGATCGAAAACGAATTCCAACTCTTTGGCGAGGTAGAGCAGGTGTTGATCCGCGGCTATGTGGCGGACAAGGCTGCGCGCACCGAGGGCATTGAGGTATTCATCTACCCGGCAAAGGATTTCTTTGAGGCAAGGGCCGCGGCGGGCAACGCCTTGAAGGAAGCTCAGATCAAGGCGCGCATCGAGGCTATCGTGGCAGAAGTCAACAGCCGCCTTCTGCCCTACTCGCGCATTTCGCGCAGTACGGTGCTGGACAAGCCCCTTGAAATGACGACGACGCGCAAGGTTAAGCGCCACGCCGTAAAATAAGCCGCTTGCGCCAGCGCAAGCGCAAGTGCCGACATCGCCCTAAAGGAACATACAGACAACGCCGGAAACGGCTAGGGCGGCGCCCAGAATCTCCAAGACGCGGATCTTTTCCCGTAGGATAAAAACCGAAATGGGAATGATGAGGATGGGGGTGATGGACATGAGGCTGGAAGCCACCCCAGCCTCGGCGTTTGCCACCGCGATCAGGGAAAGGCTCACCCCCACGAAGGGCCCGAAGAAGGAGCCGGAGAGGGAAAAGAGCATGCCCTGACGGTTCTTGAGCGCGGAAAAAACCTGGGGCCAGATGCGCATAAAGCTGTACAAGACGGCAAAGCCCACAAAGCCGGAGAGCACCCTAATCTGCCCAGCGGCGGTGGCAGGGTAGAGCATGCCCTCGCCCATATCCATGCCAAGCTTTGAAAAGATAAGCCCTATCGCCTGACCCATCGCTCCCCCGCCCGCCAAAAGAATGCCCCGCAGCGGATGGGAGAGCTTGAGCTTGCCTTGGCCGGGCTTGAGCACCACAATGGCAATGCCGAGCATCGTCAGTCCCATGCCCAAGAGGGCCTTGGCGGAAAGGCTTTCACCTAAGAAGATAAAGCCCAAGAGGGCGGTGAGGGCTGGGGCAAGGGCCATGATGAGCATGGAAACGCGGGCGCCCACGCTGGCAAAGGCCGCAAAAAGGAAGAGGTCGCCCAGGGTATAGCCGATAAGGCCGGAAACGCTCAGCCAGAGCCACTGCCGCGGACCGGCGTCCGTGGGCAGAACCATGCCGCGGTAAAAAAGATTGAAGATGCAGAGGAAGCCGAAGGCCATGGCCAAGCGGATGATATTTACCGAGCGAGATGAAATGCGCTTGGTGGCGGCCTCAAAACTGGCTGAAGAAGCCGTCCAACAGGCGGCGGTTCCCAGGGCGGCCGCTTCTCCTAGGTAAGCAAAGCTGTTCGTCATGCCCGCAGAGTGCCCCATCCGGCGCCGCCTGCGCAAGCCGTCTTTTCATTATTAGGCAAAAGTTCGGTAACCGCAGGGTAAATGCGCTTGACCGCGCCAGGGCGCACGTCTATCTTAAGGGAATGTCAGTACCCAATTACCCCGAGTTTGCCCCCATTGAGCTGGGAATGCGCAATGAGCTCTACCCATCCTTGAATATGATCACCGCCGGGATATCGGAATTCACCTTTTCCGGCCTCTACCTTTTCCGAGAAAGCTACGACTACCGCATCAGCCGGATACCGGGAAAAACCTTCGTCATTTCAGGCAAGAAGAACGGCCAAAGCTTCTTCTACACCCCCTGCTGCGTGCCCGACTGCGGTCATATCAACCAACTGCTTAAAGATCACGACTATTACCGCCACCTCACCGAAGAGCAGGTAAGCAAACACCAAGTGGTGCTGGAGTGCAACGGCCTTGTCGTGCAGGAAGACCGAGATCAGTTTGATTATCTCTACGACCGCAAAGACCTGGCCGAGCTTTCCGGCAAGAGCTATCACAAGAAGCGCAACCTGGTGAACGCCTTCCTTTCATCCTACAGCTACGAGCAAAAACCGCTGGACCGCACCACCCTCTCAGACGCCCTTTCCGTAGTTGACGCCTGGTGCGAAAAACGCGGCATAGCCGGAGACGCAAAGGCGGCCCGCGAAGGCCTTAAGCTCCACGAAACCCTCTCCCTGCGCGGGGCCGTCTACTACGTAAACGGGAAGCCCGCCGCCTTCTGCCTGGGAGAGGCCCTTGCCAAGGGCAAGATGTTCGCCATCCATTTTGAAAAGGCGGTGGACGACTACAAGGGCATCTACCAATTCATCAACCAGGCCTTTGCCCAAACCCTGCCAAGCCACTTTAAGCACATCAACCGCGAGCAGGACTTAGGCGATGAAGGCCTGCGCCAGGCAAAGATGACCTACCGCCCCTCTGGCTTTATCCGTAAATATCGCGGAGAAAAGGCCTCCTGCCCCTGCAAGGTAGGAGAGATCATCAAAGAAAGCCAAGGCTCAGAAACCCTAAACGCCCTCGCCACCGGCTAAGCAAGCATCCCCTCCTAGGAATATGCGGGAGAAAAACCTACGGTTTCTCCCCCGCGCCCCCTCATCCCTTCAAGAGGGCCTCTTGCGCTGTCCCTGCGGGTATTGGCTTTTAGGTAATTTTGCCATCTTGTTCGACGCCTCTATTTCTTTTATGGCTTCCCGTTCGTGGAGCCAGCGTTTTTCTAAGGCTTTCATCATATTCCACTTCTAGATGCACACCCTAGCCGATCGCTTATGAATCACCTTTCAGACTCTTCGTGCACTTACAGTTCATAGCACTATTCCACTCCCTACCACACTTAAAAAAAAGGCCTCCCAGCTAGGGAGACCTTCGTTCATCCGGATAGTAGGACTTCATTCCCATTCAATGAGAATGCCATTAAGATTGCTACCTACTTCATCAAACCACGTACCCTCGGAACGGGAAATCATCAATTTATTTGTTCCGGTATTAGCCCCGTCGGGTTGGGCAGTCCCCCAATTTCGGAAAACCAGGGTACTGGAAAGAGAATTACCGTTGAGCCACTCCCAACCCTCGGTATTTTCCAAAACCCCTATCTGCCGCGCACCTAGCCAATAATAATTTCGCGTGCCTACACTCGGCCCGATAAGAGAGTAAACAAAATCGTTTTCCGCTTGCGAGCTGATTATCGCAAGCCGCCCACCCAGCTTTTCCGCATAGTCTTTTGCCTGATCCCAAGTCATCTGAAGGTCAGAATAGGCATAGCGATGGCCGCCGAATTTTACCTTTTGAATATAGCTCGTTTCATTGCCCCATTCGCAGATATAGCCGCCCAACGTCGCTACAGCCGTATTATCGTTCCAGGTACCAGTCTTATCTGCTGAGTGCATATAGTGCTCACCGCCCACGTTGTCAGGCTGACTTGCGGACCAATTCCCCCAGGTCAAAGGCTCACCGCTCACCCACTGCCAATTTCCAAGAGGTTCATTACTCGTCAGGGGCTGAAAGCCCCCATACCAATACTGGGTCCCGCTCGCCTCTGGCCGGTTCAAAAGAAGGTTTACAAAACTCTGCTCTTCGGCGTTGGCTATGGCTACAAGGTGCCCGCCCATAGCCGCGCAAGCCGCCTGGGCTTGGACCCAGGTTTGAGCTCCATTTACCAACTTGTAAGAGTGGCCATTAAAGGCGTTATAGTAGGCATTGACATAGACAGCCGTAAGCACTGTGTCCGCCTGAATACTGAGGCTTGTTTGAGCGGCAAAGGGATCCATGATAGAGGCACCTGCCCCGCTGAGAATTTCCCAACGGCAAAAGATGTTCCCACTAATGGCTAATGCCCGGATTTGCGCTTCTTGGCCCACGGGGACAGCCACTTGGCTAGCGCGACCTGCGTCTACTACTCCCTCAATCTTCACCTGAATGCTCAGCTGGTAAGGCACTGGGCTGGGGCTGGGGCTTGGTTCCAGAGTCGGCGTCGGGCTTGGCGTTGGCTCCAAATCAAGCTCATCAACCGGGGGACAGGCCGTCAAAACTAAAGAAATAATAAAACCAAGTCCAAGAACTATCATTTTTTCACGGGCGATACTCATGCTATTCCTCCAAAGAACCTTCACATATAATATGACGACTGCTATCTATCCTTCGCGTTTTACCACTCGAGTATGATGCCCGTGGGCACGCTGGGGCTGTTCACCTCATCAAGCCACTGACCATCGGACTTTCTCAGTACAAGACGGTTCGCCCCAGAGGGAAGATCATTCGGCTGGCCGGAAACCCAATTCTGATAGCCAGCGCTGTTTATGGGCACATCCACGACTTCATCATTATTATCGTCCCAGTACCAATCCAAGGCCGGATTTGCCGGGCTACCATTTTGATAGCCTCCAAGCCAATACTAGCTCCGTGTTCCGCCAGCTATCATGGAAAGGATAAATTCAGATTCAGCTGCGGAGTTGACTGAAGCGAGTTTAGCCCCAAGCTGTTTTGCGTAATCATCGGCTTGTTCCCAAGTCATACTGAGGTCTATAAAGCTATAGCGATGGCCTTCATAACTCGACTTAGGTAGATAGCTGTCCTCCCAGCCCCATTCACAAATATAACCCAAGAGCGTAGTGCCAGGATAATCGTTCCATACACCGCCTGTGCTCACTGTAGCAAGAAAGTGTTCATTGCCTGCACTGTTAGTCGGTTCACCACTATTCCAGTTAGTATAGCTCCACGGCTCTCCTGTCACCCACTGCCAATTTGCGGAAGGAGCCACTTCTGGCTGGGGCTGGAAAGCCCCATACCAAAAGCTTGGAGTTGCTTGAGTTGAAAGCACCATCGTTACAAAGTTTTTTTCTTCAAGGGAGGTGACTGTCACAAGGTAGCCACCCATGGCTTCGCAGTCCGCCCGCGCTTCCGCCCAGGTCCGCGTTGTCGCTATAAGCTTGTAAGAATGCCCATTAAAGGGGTTGAGATAAGCCGTTCGGTAGACAGCCTTAAGGGTGGCGTCTGCGCCCAAAGTAGCCATGGTTTTTTGCGGAAAAAACATTGGCGATAGTGACGTTCGAACCGCTGACTACCGTCCAGCGAGCAAAGACATGCCCCGTAAGCTCAGCAGCCTCGATAGCAAGCGGAATTCCTGCCTGGGCAGTGGCCTGCCCTGCCAAGCTTGTGTCTATAACAGATTCCTTCTCAACCTGGAATACGAGCACAAGAGGCGTGGGCGTTGGTTGCGGCACGGGCGTAGGAACTGGGGTCGGCTCGGGGGTAGGCTGGACAAACTCCCCTGGAGATACGGGGCAGGCAAGAAATAATACGCTTGTAATGGCAATAATACCGATTATACCCAAGGTTTTCTTAGGCGTAGGCATGGGACCCTCCGACGTTTCTGGATAGATTCAACCGGGATGATATCGCGGAATATTCTAGTTGTCAAAATTTTCAAAGAAAAAATTCTTTCTCCTTCAATTTTCTCTCGAAGCCCAAAAATACGCTATCCCTCAAGATGCGCCTTCTCAAAATCTACACCATGGTATAAAGATTGCTAAAATCATTTTCCCGTCCCAGAAATTCGAGGTAGAGGGATATCATGCCACGATGGTGGGTCTGGTGATTGAAAACGTGAACAAGAAGGCCACCCAGGTTGCGGCTTTGAGTCTCGCCCCTAATATTGGTATAGAAAAGATTTTGCTTTAGCTCAGCCGCGCTCAGCTCTCGCGAAAGACGTAGAAAAACATCATCCAAGGCCGGCCTCATCTCAAGATATAATTCCAGCGAGGGAAAGGGATCGTCGCTAAAGGAATAGGCTTTTGCTAAAAGCGCATCTTTAGAAAAAGAAAAGGAGCGCAGGCTCTCAATACGATGGAGCCAGAGTATGTCGCCTATAAAAATATGGGAACAAAGACTATGGATTGAGGGGAAATAACCATGAAAAACCCTATTCCACTCCCCCAACGACAAACCAGAAATGATTTCGTTCATACCCTCATTGGCCTTGCCGTTATAGGCTGCTAGAAGCCGTATGGTTTCTAGATTCATCATTATAACCCCCAATAGGCTAATTCTAACCCAGGTCTGATCATCCGCATAGCTAAATGATTCTCGCCACACTTTTCATGAGGGATTATTCATCTACCGACTCTCTTTTTCCATTGCTCTCTTTTTTCTTGGCAATTTTTATTTTCCGATCTACAGTACTGCCATGTGGAAGTTCCTTCTTTTTGTTTGCGCCGCCTTTGCGGCCAGCTTCATCATCCTCTGCCTTGCGTCTGGAGCCGCCTTGAGCGTCATGCCGAGCGCGGCAGTCTCACTTCTTCAATCTGCCAATCCCTTGGCGGTGGTCGCACTCTGGGCTCTAGGCTTTGCCCTGACAAGCTTCCTCGCCGGCCTCATCTCCGGGGATTATTCCTGGGTAGACAGGCTCTGGTCCACCCTGCCCATCGGCTTTGCCTGGTTCTACGCCTGGCGGGGCGCGTGGAGCCCGGCCCTGATAGCGGCTTCATCCTTGGTGAGCCTCTGGGGCCTACGCCTCACGTGGAATTTCGCCATGAAGGGCGGCTATAGCGGAACGGAAGACTACCGCTGGTCCATCCTGCGGAGCCGCATAAAAAATCAGCTTGCCTGGCAGGCCTTCAATCTGGGTTTCATATCCCTCTTTCAAGTGGGCTTATTCGTCCTCTTTACCATGCCCCTCGCGCGCCTGGCTGCGCTCGAGCAAGCCGCGCCAAAAAGCCTAAACCTCAGCCTCTACATTCTGGGCTTAGGGCTCATGGTGGCGGCCATCCTCTATGAAAGCATAGCTGACCGCCAACAGTGGGACTTCCAAGAGGCAAAGCGGCTTTTTAAAGAGGGCAAACCGGTTCCTACCGGCTATGAAGAGGATATCCAACGCGGCTTCCGCAGCTCTGGCCTCTTTGCCGCCAGCCGCCATCCCAACTACTTTGGGGAACTCTTAACCTGGTGGGCCCTCTACCTTGGTGTTTCTGGTCTTTCAGGGGGCTTCCTCGATTGGAGCCTTTCCGGCCCCCTCGTGCTGAGTGCCCTTTTTGCGGGCTCTACCATCTTTACCGAGGGTATAACGGCATCTAAGTACCCGCATTACAAGGCCTATCAAAAAAGGGTTTCGGCCATCATACCCTGGTTCTCGCGCAAGGGCTAAACGAGAGTCTCCCAAGCGGGAGGGCTCTCCCGCTCTAGGGTCACTCTTCATTCATTTAAGCTTTTAAGCGTGAGGGCTCCCGCCCTCCCGCGCCCACCCGGTAGCGTCATGGCGGGCTGTTATTCCCCGCGCATTCTCCGTCTGCGAGCCCCAGCCGCTCCGCCGGCGCTTCCGCCGAAGGCTATCGACACGCCGATGATAAAGCCGAAGTTATACCAATTGCCTGAGTTGCGCACTTCGTAGACGTTGACGGCCTTGTTAAAGAGGGAAACGACGAAGGTAATGGGAGCTATCATACCATGCCAGAGTCCCTGCCAAAAACCGGCGGGCTTCGTTGGCGAGGGAGAGTCGTCCGTAAGTTCCACGGCGCTACCCTTTAAGGGGTTGGGCCCTGGGGCGCAGGACGCTAGGGCAAAGGAAAGAACGAAGAGGGCGATAAGGGCAAGAGCAATGGTTTTCTTCATAGAAGCCTCCGTCCCTAAGGTAGCGCTGAATGAGACGCTGGAATAGGGGTGGAGAAAAAAAGCTCTAGCGCCCGGGGGCGAATTCCGCAATACTCTCCCCATGGATGCCCTCACTTCGTCAGTCTACGAAAGCCATGCCGCGGAAAAAGCCGCACTCTATGGGGTCAGACCCTCTGCGGCAGTCGAACTAATCCAGCGGTTTCTACCCGGCGCGGCTGTAGGCCCGGAAAAGCCTAAAACCCGTATCCTCGACATTGGCGCCGGTAGCGGCCGGGACATAGCCGCCCTCATTGAGGGAGGCTACGACTCCTATGGGATAGAACCCGCCGCGGCTATGCGCGCCCAAGCCGCCGCCCGCTTTTCCCTCGGCCCGGAGCGCCTCGCGGAGGGCTGTCTGCCTGAGCTAGACCTCGCTAAGGCCCCCTTTCTCAAGGAGGGCGGCTTTGCGGCAATCCTCCTTTCCGCCGTCGTTCAACACATTCAAGAAAACGAACTCTTTGACAGCCTTTTTTCCCTCCACCGCCTTGTGGCGGAGGGCGGCACCATTATCATCGTCCATCCTTGTAGCTACGCAGGGCTCTCCCCCGGCCCCGACGGCCTGCCCCGCGACCCCGACGGCCGCCTTTTTTGCCTGCGGCCCGGCTCCGCCTACGATTTCCACCTCTCCCGCCTAGGCTACCGCCTTATCGACAGCGCAAAGCACTCCGACGGCTTTAGCCGTCCCGGCATAAGCTGGGAATCCCTTGTCTTTAGGAAGGAGGCGGGTGGGCAGGAGCTGCGGCCGCTGGAAAAGATAGAGTCGATTATTCGAAATGACGTTAAAACCACCAGCTACAAGTTTGCCCTCCTGCGCGCCTTGGCGGAGATAGCCATGACAAGCTACCGCAACGCCGTCTGGTTGCCGGACGACAGGGTAGGCATAGACATAAAACTCATCGTAGAAAAATGGCTTGAATACTACTGGCCCCTTGTCGCCGATGCCCGCGGCATACTCCAAGGGCCCAAGCAAGAAAACCGGCAGGACATCATCTTCCGCAACCAGCTAAAAACCCTTATCGACGAATGGGGCGGCGCGATGGGCCGCTCTCCCTTTTTTTCCGCTTTGCGTTCAGGCAGTATGAGTGGGGAAAAATTAAAGACAGCGGCGCTCGTCTTTGAAAAAATCCGTAGCGCCATCATAAACGGCCCGGTTGTCTACTCGGGAAAATCGAACGCCCGTCTTGGCGGCCCCCTTTTTTCCATGAAGGGCAGCCTCCTCTGCATGGGCTCAAAACTCTGGAAAGAGTTTTGCCTCTTAGGCCCCTGGATACGGGACTCCCTCATCCTAAACTGGGCGGGCTATACGGCGGAGTTGCCTAAACAAAGCCCGGGCATAGAAAAGGGAGGGATGATCAATCTCTTAGATCAAGAACTCTTTCCCGAACGCAGCACCGTGCTGGCAAGCGACATGTATCGGCCCTACTTGAGCCAGGGCCTGGGCTGTGTGTGGACTGGCATGAAGATAAAGTCGCTGGAGATCGACCATGCCCTCCCCTACGCCCTCTGGCACAACAACGACCTCTGGAATTTGCTTCCTTCGGACGAGTCGGTAAACGGTAAAAAGCTGGCAAAGCTCCCTACGCGCTAACTCCTCTATGCTTGTAAAGAGCGGGTTCTGAAAGCCTGGGACATAGCGAGGGAAAGTCAGGAAGCGCTCTTTATTGAAGAAGCGCGGCGCTTTTCACGTCTAGGTTTGGAAAACTTCCAAAAGGAAAAGCACGATCTCTTCCGCGCCTTTGCCGAAGCCTTTGAGATTACCGCCTTAAGCCGCGTGGTTGATCGCTGGGAGCCCTAGCTAGCTTATCTTTTTAATGGAAATTACGCTTTATCTTTCTTGGAAGTGCGCTCAGCCCTAGCAAGATCTTAGAGTACAAGGGTTATTGGCTGAGCGCCGGGCGCGGGGGAGAAACCTTCTTCTTAAGAAGGTTTTTCTCCCGCATGCTCTTCATCTTCTTTTCTAGCTGTCGCGCAGGACCTTGACCGCGTCTCCCTTTACAAGCCAGGAGATGCCGAAGGCCCAGAGGGCTATGCTCTCAAGCGCGGGAACGAACCACCACAGGCGGAAGCTCGTAAAGCGCGCGACGGCCCCGTAGGCAACAAGTAAGCCCAGCGAGGTTAAAATGGTGATGCCGCAACCGCGGTAAAACTTATTGCGCCAGTGTTTTTGCTTTGTCACTTTTTTGCGCTTCTTAGGGTCGGTTTGCACAAAGAGGCAGAGGCTCATGAGTCCGATATCGAGGAAGAAAACAAAAGCGAAAACCAAGTGCAGGATGCCCTTGAGCTCGTTGGTTTCCAGGGGCAGGCGCAGGCAAGCAGGCGGCGGGTCAAGAAAGGTTGTGGGGAAAAGGGCTATGCCCAGGGCACCTATAAAAGCGATCTTGTTTGCCCAAAAGTCCTTCCAGTCGTAGCCCTTGTAGCTAAACAAAAAGAGGGCTACCGCGCAGAGGATGCCCACAAAGAAGTCGCGCATAACCCCGTGATAGTAGGCGGAGAGGGAATCCAAGAAGACGCGGCAAGGCCCGCTGATAAGGGCCCCAAGAATTAAGACTGGGGGCAGGGCTAGGCCCAAGATGCCTACCGCCTTGCGCATAGTCTTAAAGCTTATCGTTTGCGGGTCTTCGGGGTGACCGGAGGGAATCAGGGGACAGCTCATGGCAACCTCCTCATGCTGTAGATATGGTAGCGGCCGTCGGCGGCCTTTTTATGGTAATACAGAACCGACCCGTCCGGGCTGATGCAGGGGGCTTCGACGAGCTTGCCTGGAATCTCGATTACCTTGGCAAGGGAAAAGGCTTCATCCGCGCTCCCGCGCAGGGCTAGGCAGATTTTCGTGTCCAAGCTGCCCTTGCGCACCCGGGTAAAATACAGCTCTAGGCCGTCGGCGCTCGTAGCGGGGGCGTAGGCAAGGTGCTCGGGGTAGCGTAGATTCGACAGGATGCTCTGTGCCTGCCCGTGGACGGCAAAATTTCCTGCGGCCGTCTTGAGGGCCAAGCCCAGCTTAGCTTCCTTGAGGCCGCCTGAATCAAAGCGGGAATTGACGTAGAAGAGGCTTCCCCCGTCACGGCTTATCTCTGCGTCCATGACCAGCCAGCCGGGTTCGGCAAGGTAAAAATTCCCCTGGACGGCCGCCCCGTCGGAAACCTGCCCCCCATGGAAAGAACCCCAGCGCAGGTTTTCAAGCACGGCCGGCCAGTCGCGGGTGCTTACCCAAAAAAAAGCGCCTGCGTCGTCCATGGAGGCAACCGCGTCTAGGTGCTCGCCGCTGCCGTTTACCCCGCCTATTTCTCCTTTGTAGTCGTAGACCCCCTCGGCGCTCCGCTCGGCCCAGTGCAGGCTCGTCGTCGTTCCGTCGTTGAGGCTATTGAAAAAGAGAAGGCTCCCGTCGGCGCTCACAAAGGGCTCCATGGCGTCCTGCCCATAGCCTGAAATGCTCAGCTCGACCTCTCCCCCAAAGCTTGGATAATCAAGGGCTTTGTCATAGGGCGGCTCGCAGCCGCTCAGGCAGAAGACAAGGGCGAGGCCGGCTGCCAGACGGCTGCCCCTGACAAGCCAGGCAGGGCCTGATCTAATTTTACGCTTGCGTACTTTCATAATTACCCCCCGGCAGGGCCTGAAGGCCGCGCGTTTAGGAAAACTAAGGCACATACTACGCCCGATTGTACCTTCGTACAATGTCTTTTTTTAATTCCGGGCTATACCTAGGGCAAAGGAGAATCACTCTATGAAACGTTTACTCATTGTTGCCCTCGTTTTCTTCACGGTCCTCGGTTCCGCTTGGGCGGATTTTTTTTCCAAGGCTGAAGCCGGGCCCTGGTCTGGCTCTATCACGGCCGGGATGATCATAGACCTAGGCGGTATGGCCTTGGTTATGACCGGGGGCATGCTCCCCTCGGTAGATCTGGATCTGTTGGACGCGGGCGTGGCC
>JBGSOB010000235.1:0-9382 GCA_041739325.1 Treponematales bacterium | reverse complement strand
CGGACATGACGCGCTTTACCGCCTTACCGCAGGAAGGGCAGTCGGTGAGGGGGGCGTCAGCCATGGCTTGGAAGGCCTCAAAGGCCTTTCCACAGCTTGAGCATTCGTATTCATAGGTAGGCATATCATTAACCTCGGCTCTATCATATGAGATTCAGGCTAGCTGAATATAGCAAGAAAAAACATAAAAAGGCAAGCGCCGCTAGGACCTGGAGGGGTTATTGCCCCGCCTACCAGCGGAAATCATAGCCGAAGCCGCCACTGAGGTAGGCGCTTGACCAAGCTTGATCCGGCAGGGGCAGGCCGCAGACGGCAAAGAGGCTCAATTCTTGTAGGGGCGCCACGATGGCCGTTGCCTTTAGGGCAATGGCCCCTGGGGCGACAGCCCAAGATGCGTCTGGCCTGAGGGATGCAAGACCGCGGTAGGTCAATTCAATACCGTCGTTCCCGGCAAAACGACCCGTTCCGCGCCTATCAACGTGATTGAGAAGGCGGATGCCTGCTTCGTAGTTATAGTCTCGGCCAATGGCTCCAAGAATGCTTGTCGATGGCCCACTGGGGAGGACGGAGTGGAGGAGGATGGGCCGTAAGCCCAAAACGGGAATGAGGTAAACCTGACCGGTGATGGTCGTAGTGTAATAAAAGGTATGGGTAGATGAGGAACCGGTAACAACGCGGATCGGCCTTGAGTGGATGCCAAGATAGAGGGGGATGCCAGCTACGGCTTCAAGGATCATGGCAAAGCCCATGGCTTGATCGCTGGAACCGAGAGAGAGGAGGGCCTGGAGCTCTGCGTCGTAGTAGAGCCAGGGAAGGGGCATAGCCTCGATACCCCCAGAGAGGCCGATGCTCGGCTGGGCCACGCCGCTCATCTGAATGAAGAGCCCCGCGTTCGGGCAGGGAGAAAAGCCGCTCTGTTTTGGAGCCCCAGACTCTGTCTGAGCCACCAGGTTGGTCAGAAGCAAGCAGGCAAAAATAAGGGTCCCTAGAAATACCATTTTCGTTTTCATATTTGTCTCCTAACCATATGCTAGAGGATGCTTATCTCAAAGGTCAAGCCAGCGTGAATTGCGGAGCTCCGCCATCACAGCCCAGCTCTGCTTAGTAGCGATAAATATGAAGCTCGTAGGGCCCGAAGGTATCGCTAAAGGCAGAATCCCGCAGCCAGATACTCCTATCCTCTCCCATCACGATGACCTTATTCGTTGTCGCGCCTTGCACAGTGACAGTCACTTGAGAATCAAGCCCGTGGATATGGCCTTCGTCGCCGGAACCGATGGCGAAGATCCATGTCTTACCGCCGAAGGCACGCGCTATGACCAGGGGCGGGGGACCGTCCCCGCTCTGGCTCATCTGCGGCGGAGGGAGGACCTGCCCCTCAAGGAGGACCTTGCCGTAGCTGCTCAAGGAGGCGTTTGCCGCTTGCATGGCCTCCGGCATCCCTGGCTCCTTGAAACATGCAGCGTCCCCTAGGCCTGAGCCGGAAAAATCGTGGCAAAAATAGGCTATACCCCGAGCCCCGGATATGGCCATAGTCCAAGTGATGGGGAAGATGAGGTCCGGGTCCATATGGACCATGAGATGGCTCGCCCCGACGCGGGCATAGTCGGAGGCCGTCCAGGGCGCGGACACCTCAACAAAGCCCCAAACCGGCCGTGGGCCTGCGTAGAGGATGGTATGGGCGACGGCCCGTCCGTAAGTCCAGACACCATGGTAGGAAGCAGGCTCCCAGGGATCGGTAATGCCGTAGAAGTCGCTGGATACCAGGGTCAAGGGCTCAACGTAGGCGGCAAAGTCATCTGCCTTGGTCGGTCCCGGATTAACCTGATAACCGGCCCAGTTAGGCTTGCCGAAGCCCTTGCCGAAATTGGCGTAGAGACCCCGCGTGGGGTCTGCCGCTCGCAGGGCCATGCCCGCGGCATTCCAGGCACCGGGCATGGATGCTGCCGCCGTGGCTGGAATGGAGGATGTTTTTTTCATATCCGGTTCATCGCCTAAGAGGTAGCCGACAAGGGTGTCTGCGTACTCAGGGTGGGCGGCTATCCAGTCCACCGCGTCTTGGGCAGAACCGGCGTAGGCAACGAGGCCAGCGTCCTTGAGGGCCTTCATAGCGGCCGTCGGATAACTGGGATACATATCCACGGCATCCGGCCAATGCCAAAGCCCAAGATAGGTGGTAATGCCCATATCCGCGTAGGTCTGGGCATAGGTCTTCCCCGTCGCGGCGAGGACCGCCTCAGGTTTTTGCAGCCAAACTCCGGCGGGGAATTTCTGAAAGATTTCAGGACCTGGATTTGAGTCGAGGGCTGGGGCTTGCCAACAGGAAAAAAAAGCAGCAAGCATGATCGCGAGGAATATAGTCAGGATTGGAATGAGGGCGGGGCGGAAAAAAGAAAGGGCCAGGTGGCTTCGCCCGTGGGGGGCATGATGCGCTAACTGTTTGATGCTCAACTTTATCTCTCCTTGTCTGCGTACCTTTATACTAAGCCTGAATATAACCTACACCCGCAATCATTGCCAGGCTCTAGCGCGATGCAGGATGAGCCGCTCCTCTCAGGGCAGAGTGAAGAGGGCGCGGTATGCGCGACCGATTTTCACCCAAAAGACCGTTTGACTGGCTCAGGCCTTAGCCCTATACTCTTTCTACGGGGTGATTGAAGGTGAGCAAGGAATCGTATCGAACTAAATTCCCAATTTATAGCCACCGTGGCGATGAAATCCTGCCCCCAGGCATCCTCCTTGATGAGGATACCCTAGAGTCCTTGCGCGCGCGGCCCTATGACAGATCACTGGTTCCCCTCGGCGCCTCAGGGATGGTGAGAAGGGATGTGGAGAACTTCCTACCCAACCCTCCCTACGACGCCATTTTCCGTGACCGCGCCTCACTGGACTATGTCTACGGGATGATGGACAGGGTGAAGATACCCAAGGGCGCCTTTGAAGTTATCGAATACTTCCGAGAAAAGGACTTCTACACCTACCGCCATATGCTGGCCGTCTTTGCCATATCCACCCGCCTTGCCGCCCATCTGCATTCCACCGGGGATTATGACGAGTCCATGATAGCATCCCCCGTTCACGACCTAGGAAAGTGCTCCATCCCCCTGGCCATCCTCCTCAAAGAGACCCCTCTCACCGCGCAGGAGCGGAAACACATAGAACATCACACCCTGGCCGGCTACGCCCTGGTTCATTTCTTTTCCCAAGGGCAGGGAACAGAGCTTGCGTCGCTGGTAGCCCGGGACCACCATGAGCGACAGGATGGCTCAGGCTACCCCTCAGGAACCCGCAACATGGACAAAAGGATTGAAATCATCGTCGTGAGCGACATGTACGACGCCCTTGTCTCCGTCCGCCCCTACCGCGTTGCGCCCTTCGATGGCCGTAGCGCCTTGGATAACCTATCCGACAAGGCGGCAGAGGGAAAGGTATCTCCGGATATCGTGCAAGCCCTCATTGCCTGCAGTAGGAAGTCAGGAGCGACATGGAAGGATTGCAAGATCCCCGCTGAGCGCAGGGGCAAGCCGCCTGTGGGCAACAACTACGGCCTTATCGCCGAAGAGCCCCTCCTGGACTAATCTCCACCGGATAATCAACCGGGGGCAGTCCCCCGGCGAGTTTACAAACATTCCCCTACCGCGGCAGACAAAAATAATACCGCCCCCGCAATCAATCGTCAGACCTGAATATCTCAACGCGTCCCTCATCCTCCATATGACGGATAAGATCAACAATGCGCCGCCCGGCTTCATCGCAGTCGCTCAACCGCAATCGGCCCAATTCTTCAAAGGAGGCCCGAGCGCTTTCGCGCCTAGCGGCGGGAAAAAGTGAAAAGAGGCGTTCTCTCAGCTGAGCGTCGCAGGTCTTCATTGCCTTGAGAAGGTCTGCCTCGTCAGAGGTCGCAATGATATCGGCAATCGCTCCATCCTCCAATATAGCTATGTCCGAGAAGATGAACATTGCTTGTTTGATCCCCTCGCTCAGGACAGGGTCACTTTTATCTAGACTCTCCACCACTGACTTTTCCGTTTCTCGGGAACTCAGGTTGAGAATTTCCACTACGCGGGCAATGCCGCCCCTGCCTAGGTTACTCGTCTCTATAGCGCCAAGCTTAAGTGAAAGGGAACGCTCAACGCTATCCAGGACCTGATCACTCGTCCAGTCCAGCAGGGCAAGACGGCGAACGACATCGGATTGTAATTCCCGAGGCAGAAGCGAGAGGAATTTCGCTCCGTCCTCGGCTTTTAGGAAGGAAATAAGAAGAGCGGAGAGTTGGGCCCGCTCCTTGCCCACTACAAAGGCTAGGGATTCAGGGTTTGAGCCTTTCAAGGAAGACATCCGGCCCGCGCCGGCTTGGGCTAGATCCGCCTGGCCATACATAAGCTGGTCGGCAAGACTATCCTGCCCCCCCCTGAGTTCTGCTATCTGTTTCTCAATGTTTTCCACCGACCCTTCAAAACCCGACTTGAGGCTGGCTATACCCGCGCGGAGCTCTTCTGATAAGAGGGTAACTGGGTCAGCGGGTGCTGAAGGCTTAGCCTCCGTCGAGATCAGAGTGTCGGTATGGATGCGACCTTCCCAGATACCCTTGCGTGGGTGGAGGTCAGAGATATCCGCCACGCGTTCCCCGCCCAACTCTAGCCATGCCTCGCCCTTACGTAACGAGCGCAAGGGAATGCGTGAACCGCGTTTGAGTCCGCGTAGCTGGGAGACAGTCAGCTTACCTAAGCCACAAAAAAGGCGGACGGGCATATTCAGCGCGCGCGTCACGCCTAGCCCAATCCCACTACCCTTGGTACGCGCTTGACTGTACCAATAGGATGCGGAGAGAAAACGGATAAAAGGCTCAATGCTTATAAAGGGCAGTACGATGTCCAAAGTCCCGACCGTGGGTCCGATAGTCAAAGTGCAAGAGGCAAGAACCAATATTTCGGTGGGAGGAAGGATTTGACAGGACTGCATATCAGTCTGCAGGTTGATGAAACGGGTCGTAAATCCGGGGATCATTTCCCAAGCCTTTCCCAAATCAGAAACTATTGCCTTCAGCGGGACTTCCAAAACAGAAGACTCAATATCCGTCAGGTTTCCCGGTTCGGGTAGTTCACAACCTGAGGGTGCGGCCAGCAGGCGCTCAATGAGGGCTTCCCGGGTATGTGAATCTATGCGCATAAGGCCGTTCACGGTATCGCGCTTGCAATCCCCAATATTCATAAGGGAAATACACTGTTGGGCGGGGATAGACCCTTGATACTCAGAAAAAAGCATTTGTGACATACCCGTCAAGCTAAGCGCGCAGGGCAACCTCAAGAGGGCAGAGAGTCTTGCCTGGGCAAGCCAAGCAAATTTCTCAGTGATTATCTCTAGGGTCCTGATTTCCTCGGGGCTGACCTTGGGGGGTCGGTAGAAATCATAGTTAGTGATAATCCCCTCGATATCCCTCCTACCGGAGGGGCCGATAAGGGATGTCATTTCGGCGCCTCCAGCAATTCGGTAACCCTCAGGCCAAAACAGCCGTCTATGACTACTGCTTCGCCTCTAGCTATCAACTGGCCCCCGACTACGAGGTCAAGCGGCTCGCTCGTCATTCGGCCTAGCTCCACGATAGTTCCAGGACCCAAGTCGGAAAGAAAACGAAGCTCGATATCCGCTTGCCCTAAGATAGCCATTACCTTAACCCGCGCGTTTCCTATGCTGCCTGTGTTCATGATCTTCCTCCTTCAGAACTCGCAAAAAGACGGGTTAGGACAAAGGACTCATGCCCTCGGCCCCCAACCATGCGCCCCTCGCCGATAACGACGCCGCCCACTTCGAGCCAGGCCAGAGCTGATGCGGGCGCTTGGACAGCTATCCTTCCCTCGCGGCAGGACCGCTCCAGGGCCGCCGGGCTGAGTTCCGAGCTTGCCAAAAGGATCCGCGCCTCCAATCCCAGGGCTTCAATGATAGAATGAGCGTCTGATCGTTTTTTTTGTTCGGGCATGATTACCTCCTGGACATAGCTTACTCCGGCTATTCCCAGCAGTCTTGCACGATCTTAAAATTTGCGGAGGCTAAAAACCGGCACTATCCTGAGGAGGAGCGGAAGGCGCGCGGGCTAGAACCCATGATGCGTTTAAAGTATCTATTAAAAAAGGAGAGGCTATTGTAGCCGACGGCGGCGGATATTTCGATGATGGGTAGCCGAGAATCCTTTAAAAGGGAGCAGGCCCTTCGTATTCGTATACGGTTAAGATATTCAAAAAGAGGGTGGCCCGCGGCGGCTTTGAAGCGACGGGAAAAGTCGCTGGAATTGAGAGCACAGCGAGATAGAAAAAAGTTTAGGCTCATAGCCTCGGCATAATGGCTATCAAGGTAGCAGAGCGCGTCTTGAACGCTCCAAACCCCTCGGGGCTCCTGCCAGGCCGCCCTTTCGGCAGGGCCATTTTTATCGGATTGGGCATTACTGCGCGCAGTCCACGCCCGAGCTGCCAGAAGGAGGAATTGTTGGGCTAAAATTGATGCCAAGCTAGCAGAAGAAGGGGAACGCCGGGCCTGTTCTTGGCTGATACGCTCGGCGATGCCCGCAAGCTGGGCGGCATCAGCACCGACGAGCCTCCCCCAGAAACCAGCATCAGCCAAGACATCACTGACTTCTGGTGGAAACTCCGTTAAGGCGGATAAAGATCTAGCATCCCGCCCAAGCCGAAGGACGGCGGGATTCCTTCCTGCCCGGGATTGGCGCTCTACCGCTATCCGGGCTTCCCCTGAAGCCGCTCCACTTGTCACTCGATAGCAAATGTCTCCAAGGGCGAGGTCGAAACGTGCAAGCATAGTTGCCGCATTATAGGGCTGCCGAGCTAAGCCGGCAAGGCCTTCATTGCGGCCGTCGGATAACTGGATACATATCCACGGGATCCGGCCAGTGCCAGAGCCCAAGATAGGTGGTAATGCCCATATCCGCGTAGGTTTGGGCATAGGTTTTCCCCGTCGCGGCGAGGACCGCTTCAGGTTTTTGTAGCCAAAACCCAGCCGGGAATTTCTGAAAGATTTCAGTGCCGGGATTTGGGTCGAGGCTCGGGGCTTGCCAACAGGAGGCAAGGGCGGCAAGCGTTAGGAAGAGAGGAATAGGTAAGAAAAAACGAGGGCTATGACGCCTCAGCGTGAAGGTTCCATGCATTTGCTCTGCGTTTTTTGCCCGGTAGATGGGTAATGCTCAACTTAATGTCTCCGTATGTAGCGTACTGCCGTTCTTAGGCCTAGCATAGCCTAGTACCGTTCTTAGTCCGAGCATACCCCTTACCTAGTATCCCTGTCAGGGGCTACTCGCGCCCCAGGGCACCGACATCGAAAGCCCCTTCCGCACGCGCCCTTCCCTCAAAATCATCGTAGACAGGCACGGACACGCCAGCTCCAAGAGCGGGAGATGCGGCCATGAGGTTGAAATTTCTAAGTAAGGATTCAGAATTGTCTGGATCTACAAAGAGGGCATCAGCGCAGAGGATGTTGCCGGCCAAGCTTGCGGTCCCGCTTGCATTCCAGACAACATAGGGAATGGTTGTAGGATTGGGAAAAGACGCTAGATTGTTTGACGCGACAACAGCTCCAGCGCTATCATCGATATCGATTGCCCAGCGCATGCCTTGCACCCCGTTGTCTGAGCGGAAGATGGTATTGTGGTAGAGGCGGATGTCAGCCGGGGGGGGCTCTGCTCCCAAGCGCCCGACCCAGATGCCCCGCCAATCTTGAAAGGAGCCCGTGGCGTCGATGATGTTATTGCGGATGGTTACCCCAACCGCAGACACTCGAAGCGACTGCTGAACCGGGTGAGACTGGGTTCCGTAGGTGGAACAAATGCGGTTGCGCTCAAAAACGATGTCGATAAGCTCCTCGTTTTGCCCCGCGTTCGTTGGGCCGATAACCACCGGCCAGGGCCCCGAAGAACCGAAGATGTTGTCAGAAATAACTGTTCGCTCCGTGCGGCGGGCGAGCATGCCGTTGTTCGGGGCGGGAATGCCCAGGGAGTTGCCGGGGCCTATGCCCGGGCCGTGAAATTTTAAGGCGTGGTCCCCTAAGACCTTGCTGGTGCTTGCCCCGGAGAGGCGGTTATGGGCAATAACACCGTACCAGGACTGATATACCCGCAGGGCGTGTTCGTTGCGCACATCCTTGGAGTCGGTGCCGACTATAGCCAAGCGCTCGGCCCCGGCAAATATACCGTAATCCACGGTATTGCTGATATCGCAGGAAACGATGGCGTTGCGCTCCACCGTCATGAGGGCGTCGGTGTTCCAGTGGTTAAAGCAGACGCCGAAATAAAAGCCGGTTATCTTCATGCGGTAGATGAGAATATCGCGATACTCATAGGTACCGTCTACGCCGACGGTATTGTCCCTCTGGCCCGGCTCATCAAAATAAAGATCCATAACCCGCCAGTCTTGCTTGCGGTTGAGAGAGAAGAAAGTCCCGGTTGCCGAAGAAAGCTGGATGCGGGGTGCATTGGCATAGACACCCAGGGGGTAACGCCGCTCCCCGGTCCGTAGGCTCCTAAGGTAACAGGCCCCGCATTATTCGGCCAGGTATTGCCGATATCGCCTGCGCTCCAGGTACTGCCGCGGCGGAAGAGGAGGCGCCGCCCGGCGGTAGCATAGGCCATAGCCACGGATATATCGTCAGTAGCGATGCACAGTGCCCCCGGCGGGGCCCCGCTAAAATCATTACTTGCCGCGTCCGAGACGCAGATTGTCTTTTGTCCCGCGTAGACTTCTTCCGGGTCGAGGACCCTGATAGTGACAGGGGTACCAGCCCCCTGGCCGGAGGCGCTGCGCGACTGAAGGCTAACCTGATAGCTGCCGGGCATATCAAAGACGTGGAAGGCAACAGCCCCGGTTGCGGCATTGCGGCTCTTACCGTTCGTTCCCCAGGTCCCGGCGCTTGGATTGCCAAAGTCCCAGCGGAATTCGCCATCTAGAAATTCATCACGGCTTAGTTCAGCGCTCTGGGCATCTAAGGCTCGAAAATGAACAGCCAGGGGCGCAACGCCCTCAAGCCGGCTGGCCTCTATGACAAGGCTTATAACAGGATCTAGCGGGGGGTCTTCCGGATCAGGATCGCCCTGTATAAAACAAGAAACGCAGAGCCACATGAGCGCAAAAGGCAAGAAGCTCAGAGTAAAATTCTTATTCATAGGAATCCTCCGAAACATTAAATACAGCTATGCTTCTTCTTATAAAGTACAGGGCCTTAGAAAGGAGTATAGCACAAAACAGGCAGATTCCATGGATATTGGACAAATACCCCAACGCGGCGCCCTCAAGTCTGCGCCTTCCCCGCGTGAGGGGGCCGAGCGGAAACCCCGCAAGCGGCGCGCAGCGACGCGCGGAGTTGGAGCGGAGCACCCGACCCGCGG
>JBGSOB010000214.1:0-36494 GCA_041739325.1 Treponematales bacterium | reverse complement strand
CAAGGCGCGCAAACCCAGCCGATCCATCGCCGCCTGGGCTCGTTCATGGGACTGCGCAATCGAATGGCCGCGGGCGCGGGCGCCGAAACATACGTTGTACGACACCGTTCCCGCGAAAAGATAGGGATGCTGATGGAGGTAGACGCTGCGGCGACGTAACTGAGGGCTCTGCGCCAGGCTCTGGCCCAGAAAAAAAAGATCCCCTGAACGTAGTGGAGCTAAGCCGTTGAGAGCTTTGAGCAGGCTTGTCTTGCCGCTGCCATTGGGCCCGAGAATGGCGAGCCTCTCCCCAGCGACAAAGCTAAAGCTGGCGGGGCCGAAGAGAGTCAGCTCCCCGTATCCCACCTGCAGATCCTGGGCGCGGAAGATCTCAACGCTCATGGCGGGCCAGGGCGCTTAGGCCCAGATTGATGAGGAGGGCAATGACTAACAGCACAAGCCCAAGGGAAAGGGCCCGCCCAAAATCCCCCTTTGCGGCGTCGAGGGCTATAGCCGTCGTCATCGTGCGCGTGCTGTGCCGTATGTTCCCGCCAAGCATCATCGACACCCCCACTTCCCCGGTAACGCGGCCAAAGCCAGACACGCCGGCGGCAAGCAAAACAGGCCGCACCTCGCGTAGGGTGGAGAGAAAACGCCGCCAGGGACCTGCGCCCAGACTGAGGATGGTTTCATGAAAGCGCGGATCGAGCTTGGAAAGTCCGGTATGCACCAGGGAGAGGACGATGGGCAGGGCCAAGAGGGATTGCCCCAGAACTACGCCCGCCGGGGCAAAGAGAAAGCCCAGGCTCCCTAAGGGGCCTGAGCGGGAAATGAGCGAGTAAACAAAGAGGCCGATGACAACGGTCGGCAGGGCCATGAGGGCGTGAACGCAGGACAGGACAAAACGGCGACCGGGGAAATTCCGCATAGCAAGAAAGATTCCCAGGGGAAGGCCTGGGATGAGGGCAAACAGGGTGGAGAGAGCGGAAAACCTAAGACTCCTCCCGACGATCCCCCATATCTCCCTGTCTCCGGAGATCAAAAGAATAAAGGCCTCCGCCATGCCGTATCAGCCTAATAGGGGTAGAAGCACTGCTCTCCGCCTATCTTATAGGCGGAAATGAGGGCGCGGCCTGCGTTCGAGCAGAGCCAGTTCATCAGGGCCGTAGCGCCTGCCTTGTTTGTCTGCGGCCATTTTTCCGCATTTACGGTTATGACGCCATAGGGGTTGAAGTAGAGCTTGTCTCCTTGGCTGAGAATTTTTAGTTTGAAGGAATCCTTTACCGCCAACCATGTTGCCCTATCGGAGAGGGTGTAGCCGCCGGTTTGCTCGGCCATGAGGATGACCTGGGACATGCCCTGTCCCGCTTCCTTGTACCAGGCGCCGCTGGGAGTGAGACCCGCGGCCTTCCAAATTTCTTTTTCCTTAACCTCGGTACCCGACTTGTCTCCGCGAGAGATGAAGGATGCTTTTGCTTTCAAAATGGCGGCAAAGGCGGAAAGGGCATCCTTTGTGGCACCGACCCCTGCCGGATCGGCTAGCGGTCCAAGGACGATAAAATCGTTGTACATGAGGTCGCGGCGTTCGGAGCCGAAACCGGCTGCCATAAAAGCGTCTTCAAGCGCGCGGGCATGGACTAAGACGATGTCGCAGTCACCCTTTTCCGCTATTTTAAGCGATGCCCCGGTTCCCACCGCGATAACCTCGCATCGATAACCGCTCTCCTTTTCAAAGACCGGCAAAATGGCGTCAAGCAGACCTGACTGCTCGGTGCTCGTGGTGGTGGCTATCCGCAAGCGCGGCTGTGCCGGAACCGCAGTTTTTACAGCTGACTGGGCCCAGACTAAACAGGCGCATAATAAAGGACCGGCCAGAAAAAACAGACGTTTCATATGTGGGACCTCGTGCGTCAACTTTAGCCAGAGCCAAGGGCTGCGTCAAGCGGTTGAGTCAGGCGAGAGCGCTTTAGACGGCATCGTAGTCAACGACGGCGGAAATAAGCTCGGCCGAGCCGCGAAGGTTTTCCGCCGCTTCTTCATTTACCCGGCGCACTACGGCGGCCAAGGCTTCGGTATTGCGCATTTGTTCGCTGATGGCGTTTCCAAGCCGCTTGGCGGCAGCAACGATGGATTCCATGGCGCTTCGCATCTCCTCGGACTTGAAACGTTGGTTGCCGGTTTGATCCTGGATGGCCTGGATAGCATCGGTAAGGCTGGATACCGAGCCGAGGATTTCCTCCGCGCCGGCCTGTTGCTCGCTCATGCTGGCGGCTATTGTCCGCACAAGCTCGGTAGTCTCGTCCACTCCCGCCCGGATAAGATCGAAACTGCTCCCAGCCCCATCCGCCAAGCTCACGCCTGTGGCGATGCGCGACGCCATATCTTTGATGAGGACCCCGACCTCCTTGGCGCTCTTTGAGGCAGACTCGGCTAGATTCCGCACCTCATCGGCGACAACGGCGAAGCCTGCGCCCGCGGAACCGGCATGGGCGGCCTCGATGGCGGCGTTCATGGCAAGGAGATTGGTTTGCCCGGCAATCTTGGAAATGGTAGATACGATAACCTGCACTGACTTTGAAACGCCCTCAAGGTCGCGGATATGGGCAAGGGCTTTCTTGAGGCTTGAGCCCCCTTCCTCAGACAGCTTGGTAAGCTTTACTGCCACCCTGTCAGCCTGTGCCGCTGTCCTGGTGACGCTTCCGATATTGGCAGCCATCTGGCTCACCGCGGCCGAGCTTTGCGCGACAAAACTGGCTTGGCCGGAAACCATGTCTGCTACCGCATTAATAGAAGAAACGATCTGATCGATACGAGCCTTGGCCTCATCGACGACTTTGTCCTGATTCTCAGTCAGACGCACGCCCTCGGAGAGGGACAGGTTGAGGGATGTCACGCTCGACTCCGCCTTTTCCGCCTCCACCGCCAGGTTCCGCCCGGATACCTCTGTCCTTTCCGCCTGCACGCGGATCTTTCCGACAAGGGCGTTCACCGTATCCAAAAGGCCGTTGATTTCCGAGGTTAGTTTTCCAATCCCGTCGTTGCGCGCTATATCCACCCTGGAGGTGAGTTCTCCCGAGCCCTCGGCTAAGCGCTCAACCCTCGTTGAAAGCTGCCTTAGGCGCTTAGAAATGTCCGAGGCAATTGACCAGGACAGCCAGGAACCCCAGCCGATGATGATGAGGGAGAGGATGGCCGTTTCAAGGAAAAAGGCAGAGAGGATTCCGGGCCCCGCCTCTGGGCTTGTGAGGTAACCATAGCCGGCGCTCGTAAAGAGCATGGCCGTTAAGAAGAGGGAAGAAACGGCGGGTAGCATGATACGACTGCGCAGGGATACATAGCGCTCGCTTTGCTCCAGGCGGTAAAGCCCCAAGGACTCCAAGGGTTTGCGCAGATAATTCTCCACGGCAAGCAGGCAGTGTGTCCCCGCCATGGCCCCGATGGCAAAGTTGATGACGATAATGAGGGCTCCTTGGGCAAAATTGTAGGTGGCGATGCCGGCGGCAATATTTCCAAAGATTCCCGCGATGGGACCTACGATGTAGGCAACGATGATAGTTGCCAGGATGACGTAGGTGGATTTATAACCCGCCTGACGAGCGCGCTTGCGTTCGGCATCACTCAGGGGCCGCCCGGATGCCATAGCGTTCACCGCCTGTTCCAGAGGCGTGAGGATAATCCAAAAGAGGGTATTGGCGCTTAAGACAAGGACAACCACGATGATATTGAAGACCTTAAGCCGTCCGAAGGCGGCAATGAGATCCCTTTGATAATACACGCCTAAAAAAACCTGCATAAGGTAGGCCGCGCTGACGGTAATCAAACTAAGCAGGGCAATAGCCCCTAATCGGATCTTATACACGAAAACCCTCCCCTACCAGCGGGCGTCAAAAGGCCCGAACCCTAGATCACCTTAAGACTAGTCCCGCCGAGGCCGCATTGCAAGGTAGAAAGCCTAGGGTGTTGACCCCAGGGCATCGGGCCGCCTACAATGCCCCCATGGCACTCAACTGCGGCATCGTCGGGCTTCCCAACGTGGGCAAGTCCACTATCTTTCAGGCCCTCACATCGGCTAAGGCAGAGGCGGCAAACTACCCCTTCTGCACCATCGACCCCAACTTCGGCATCGTCGCCGTACCAGACGCGCGCCTGGACAAGCTAGCCGAGATCTTCAAACCCAAGAAGAAGACCCCGGCTATCGTGGAGTTCGTGGACATCGCCGGCTTAGTCGCCGGGGCAAGCAAGGGCGAGGGCTTGGGCAACCAGTTCCTCTCCCACATCCGCGAAGTGGGTATCATCGCCCACGTGGTGCGCTGCTTTGAAGACCCGGACATCATCCACGTGGCAAACCGCGTCAGCCCCCTGGACGATATCGAGGTCATCCATACCGAGCTCGCCCTGGCAGACCTGGACACGGTGGACAAACGCCTAGATAAGCTCGTGAAGCAGATGAAGGTCCAAGCGGTAGAGCAAAAACGCGCCGCGGAACTGGAAAAATCAGCTCTCGATAAGATTCGCCCCCTTTTGCAAGAGGGCAGGCCCGCCCGCGCCGCAGCCTTAAGCGAAGACGAGGCCCTTGCCGTCAAGGCAGCCTGTTTGATTACCATGAAGCGCGAGGTCTTTGTCTGCAACACCGACGAAGCCGGCGTGCAAAAGGGCAACGCCCACATTGAAACGGTTAAAAAACTAGCCGCGGAGCAGGGCTCGGAGGCCGTAGTCATCTGCGGCAAGATAGAGAGCGAGATAGCCGACCTTGAGTCGATGGAAGACAAGCTTTCCTTCCTCTCCGAGCTGGGCCTGAGCGAGTCCGGCCTGGCCTCCCTCATCCACGCAGTGTACCGCCTGTTGGGCCTGCGCACCTTCCTCACGGCGGGAGAGGACGAGTGCCGCGCCTGGACCTTCCACGAGGGAGACAAGGCGCCGCAAGCCGCCGGGGTCATTCACACCGACTTTGAAAAGGGTTTTATCAAGGCGGATGTCTACTCCTTTGACGACCTTATCAGCTACGGATCTGAAGCTGCTCTCAAGGCTGCCGGCAAGCTGCGCATCGAGGGCAAGGAATACCCTGTCAAAGACGGGGACGTCGTCTTCTTCCGCTTTAACGTTTAGGAGCGGGGATGGACAGTGCGGAGGGCATCGATGTCTTGGTTGTCTGCCTAGCCCCCACCATCCAACGGACGATGGTCTTTGAGCGCTTTACGGCAGGGCAGGTAAACCGAGCCCGAGAAACCCTTATCGACGCCTCCGGTAAGGGCGTAAACGCCGCCCGTGTTCTTATCCAGGATGGTGGCAGTTCCATCCATCTCACTCACTGCGGCGGGGAGCATGCTGAACTTTTCAATCAACTGTGCCAAGCCACCGGCTTCCGCCTAGAAGCCATAGCCTGCGCCAGCGAAATAAGAACCTGTACAACCCTCATCGACCTAGCCAGCGGCCAGGTGAGCGAGCTGGTGGAAGAGTGCCCCTCCGTTCCGCCCACCACATGGCGCCTCCTTAAAGACCGTTTCATCCATCTCCTTGAGGGCGTAAGCGCCGTTCTCTTAAGCGGCAAGCCCGCCTCAGGCTACCCTGAAGAAGCCCTGCCCGAGCTCGCCCGGCTAACTTCGCAGGCAGGTAAGCATCTAATTCTCGACATACGCGGACGGGCCCTCGTTGAAGCCCTCCCCTTTAGCCCCAGCCTCTGCAAGCCCAACCTCTCCGAATTCAAGGAAAGCTATGGCCTCCTGGGGATCGCTGAAGGGATGGACCCGGCCGAGGCCGCAGCAGAACTTTCAAAGCGCTGGGGCTGCCCCTTCCTGATAACCAACGGCCCAGGGCCGGCCATTCTTGCCAGCGAGGGAAGGGCGCGCCTCATGCCCGTTCCCAGCGTAAAGGCCCTCAACCCTACCGGCTCGGGTGACGCCTGCGCCGCTGGTATAGCCTTGGGCCTCGCCCGCGGCTGGAAGTTGGAGAAGGCTTGCGAGTATGGCTTAGAGTTGGGATCACGCAACGCGGAAACCTTAAGACCGGGCCGGATCAGCGGCTAAGGCCTATCCTAGCGGCGAATATCGGCTACAAGCAGTATTCCGGGAAGGGAGCGCAGATTCTGCGGGCTTTTTCGCAAAAATAGCCCTAACCAAGCGCCCTTAGGCGCCCAGCTTCTTAAGGGCCTTTTTCAGGTCGTTGAGGCGGACAACCTTCTCCGGGTCTGACATAAAGGATGCCTTAATGCCGTTGGCGGCTAAGGCCCCCACCTGGGCTATGTCCAGGTTAAAGGCCTTGGAGAGATTGAGGTACTCGGTAACGAGGTCGATATCAAAGAGGACGGGGTCATCGGTATTGATCGTCACGTTGAGGCCGCGCTTCATGAACTCGCCTACCGGGTGGGTTTCATAGGACTGGACGTATTTCTTGGTGATAATGTTGGATGTGGGGCAAACCTCAAGGGGAATGGCCCGTTCTTTGAGCATATCCATGAGCTTTTCGTCTTGAATGGCAGAGGTGCCGTGGCCAATGCGCTCAGCCCCCGCCTTGGTTACCGCGTCCCAAACAGATTCCGGCCCCACCTCTTCTCCGGCGTGAATGACAACGTGGAGGCCCTTCTTTTTGGCTTCTTGAAAAAGATCAGAATAAAGGAGGCAGGAATTGTCCTGCTCCTGCCCGCCTAGGCCCACACCCACGATACGCTTGGTATCCCGGCTGGAGAGGAAGTCGCACAGATGGTTAAAATTGCGCTCGGCGTTGTCGTGACCGAAGGAACGGGAGAGGTCTACGATAACCTTGATGGAGGGGCCGCCCCGCGCCTCAAGCTCCTCGCAACCGTCTACCACCGGGCCGAACATTTGGGGGAAACTCAAGTAGCCGGAACGCAGCACCATGGAAGGCGACATGTGCATTTCCATATAGCGTATGTTGTTAGCTGCGCAATATTTTTCAACGTCGGTAATAAGGAGCTTAACGTCCTCCGGTTCGCGAAACATAGATTGGAGGAAGAAAAAATTGCGAATCATGTCGCTCAAGCTGGACATGGAAAAGAGTTTCTGGAAATCGGCGGCCTTCTTGAGAGAGGTATCTACCTTATATTTTTGGTTGAGTAAAAGATATGAGTCGTAGCTTATGATCGCCTCGCCATGGATGTGGAGTTCCACCTTGGGTAGCGATCTGATCATTTCTGCGGTCACGGCCTGGCCCATACCTGCTCCTCTTTTGATTAGCTCCTTCGTAATTATCGGCAGTATGCTATCTTAGCTTTACCTCTTTGCTAGTTTAGCTCTCCTTGGGCCGGTTGTCCAGAACGCGTTTTGCTTTACCCTCGGAAACGGGCAAAACCCCGCGTTGGTGGAGCTCAACCTGGGGATGAAGGGTGATAAGGGCGGCAAGGCGCTCCTGAATGCGGCGCTTTAGGTCATTGAGGTCGCGGGCGTCGTCGGTAAAGACGGAATCGGTAACCTCAGTTTTGACGGTCATGCGGTCCAGGGCACCCTCTTTTTCCACCACGATAAGGTAGTTATTGGCTATTTCCGGCAGTCCCATGATGACTTCCTCTATCTGCGAGGGGAAGACGTTGATCCCATTGATGATGAGCATATCGTCGGAGCGGCCCTTGATGCGCTCGATGCGGCGGTGGGTCCTGCCACAAGGGCAGGAGCCGGGAAGGATGCGGGTAAGGTCTCGGGTGCGGTAGCGGATAATCTGCGTCGCCTCCCGCGCCAGGGGCGTGAGCACGAGCTCCCCCGCCTGGCCGTCGGGAAGGGGCAGGAGGCTTTCTGGGTCGAGTATCTCCACAAAGTAGGCGTCTTCCCAAATATGCATGCCGTTTTTTTCACGGCACTCAAAGGCTACCCCAGGGCCGTTCATCTCGGAAAGGCCATAGGAGTTGTAGGCGTCTATCTTAAAAATACCCTCTATCTTGCGGCGCATATCCTCGGTGTGGGGCTCTGCCCCGATGAATGCCTTTTTTAGCTTGAAGTCGGCAAGGGAGTAACCGGCGTCGGCAAACTTCTCGCCAAGATGCAGAAGGTAGGAAGGGGTAGCGTGGACCACGGTAGAACCGAAGTCCTTCATGAACTGGTACTGGCGCAGGGAGTTGCCTGAGCTGGCGGGTATCGTCATCATACCCAGGACTTCGGAGCCGTAGTGCATGCCCAGCCCGCCTGTAAAAAGACCGTAACCGGTCATGTTCTGAAAAACGTCTTGCGGCCGGGCCCCGGTGGCGTACATGGAGCGGGCGCAGAGCCCGGCCCAAGCGACGATATCCGCGCGGCTATGATAGATAGTCGTCGGCTTGCCGGTAGTGCCTGAAGAGGCGTGCATGCGCACCACGTCTTCCAGGGCTATGGCGAGCATGCCGTAGGGAAAGGCGTCGCGCAGGTCCTGTTTGCCGGTCAGGGGCAGTTTGGCGATATCGGCTAGACTCTGTAAATCCTGCCCCGAGGAAATCCCGACCGCCTTGAGGGCGCTGGCATAGTAGGGCGTCTGCAGGGCACGGTCTAGGACGGTCCGGAAACGCTTCAGCTGAAGCTCTTCCAGCTCCTCCCGCTCCATAGTCTCGATCTCAGGTTGCCAGTATTCCGAGCTGTTCACGCTTTCAATCCCCTTAATCGTTTTTAGGCGCGAAGTATAACATAAACCCAAAATAAACCATAGATATATCGAATATTCCAAGAAATAATACAACCACGGATGACACTGATTTCCACGGATAGGGCTCTACGGCCATCCCTTCTTATCTGTGCACCTCTGTGCCATCGGTGGTTTCTCTTCCTCTTACTCCGTAGCCCGTCCGGCGCGGAAGGCGGCTAGGTTAATGTCCACCAGGGCCTGCCCCTTGGAGATAAAGCCTTCATGGATTGCAGCTTCGATAAGGGCCGCATCGATGGGTAAGTGTCGGCTTGCGGCCCCAATCAAGACCATGTTGATGGACTTCGCGTTGCCGGCTTCCTTGGCAAGTTTGGCGGCCGGCACTACCTGGGACCTGGGGAGCTTTTTAATCCCGGCGTAGATGCCTTCAATGTCCGGATAGTTGCTAATGTTAACCACGGGCTCGGCCGCGCTTATGAGGATTCCTTCGGGCTTAAGGTAGTCAACGTAGCGTAGGCTCTCTAGGGGCTCCATGGAAAGGACCATGTCGGCCTTGCCCTTGGGCACTAAGTCGCTCTTTACCGAAGTCTCAGACATGCGCAGATGGGCTACCACGGCCCCACCGCGCTGGGACATTCCGTGAACCTCGGATTGACGCACGTCCAGGCCGGCGGCCATTGCGGCCCGGGCGATAGCAGCGGCAAGGGAAAGGACGCCCTGCCCCCCTACCCCGCAGAGTATGATGTCGTAGCTCATTCTGAGCCTCCCTTCTTTGCCTGACTGCGTTGCTTGCGGAATGCCTCAATGCATACCCGGCGGGCGATGATGACCGAAGGCCCGCGGTAGGAGATCTCCTCTTTGAGGATGGCCACGTTTTCCGCATGCTTAATCTTTGAGGCGTCTATGACGCGGATGTGCTCTTTCTCCACCCCGATGCCGGCGGCTATCGCCTCCAGGCTGGCTGAGGGAAGGATAGTCTCTT
Organism: Treponematales bacterium; assembly: GCA_041739325.1. Taxonomy (GTDB): domain Bacteria; phylum Spirochaetota; class Spirochaetia; order Treponematales; family JBGSOB01; genus JBGSOB01. Next base: position 26,977 of record JBGSOB010000214.1, on the reverse strand, counting down.
GGCAGCCGGTCATGGCGACGATGGCATTGTCCAGTATCATCACCGTGATCGGCGCGCGGGCGGAGACGGCGTCTACCAGGGGGCTCAAGCCGGAATGAAGGAAGGTTGAGTCTCCCAAAACGGCAACGGCGTGCTTGATGCCGGAGTCGGCGGCGCCGCGGGCCATGCCTATGCTCGCCCCCATGCAGACGATGGTCTCAATGGCGTCATAGGGCGGAAGGGCGCCAAGGGCGTAACAGCCGATATCGGATGTCACCGACCAAGAGCCGAGTTCGGCGAGGGCCTCTTTGAGGGCGCTGTAGGAGTCCCCGTGGGGGCAGCCCTGGCATAGCTGGGGCGGGCGGCCGACTAAGACGGGGAGATCCGCCTTAAGCTGGGGATTAGCAGGCAGGCCCAGGGCGGCGCGCACTAAGTCCGGGTTAAGCTCCCCAGCCCTAGGCAGGGTGCCGTCAAGCTTGCCCTTTACCTCAATGCACTTTCCCGGAAGGCCCAACCCGGCGGCGTCGCGGTTTACCCCGCGCAGCATCTTTTCAAGGAAGGGCTGTCCCTCCTCAATGACGATTATCTTTTTTACCGTAGCCGCCAGCTTGCGGATCTTGGCGTAGGGCGGCGGGTAGGATCCAATATGGAGATGAGAGGGCTGAACGGAAAGCTCGGCTAGGTTTTCCTCAAAGTAGTTTTTGCCTAGGCCAGAGGTAATGACGCCGTACTCATTAAAGGAGGCGTTGAGGCGCAGAGGGTTAAAGTCCGCGTCGTCGGACCAAGACTCCATCTCCCGCTGGATGGAGCAGAGCCGGTCGTAGTTTTTGCGCGCGTAGGCCGGAAGGAGCATCCAGTCGCTCTTTTCCTTTGATTTTTGCAGGGGATTCTTTGCACGCGGCGCCTGGGTTTCAACGCTTGCCCGTGAATGAGAAAGGCGGGTTACCAGGCGCAGGATTACCGGCACCTTAAAGCGCTCAGAAACCTCAAAAGCCTCACGCGTCATGCGGTAGGCTTCCTGCTGGTTGGTAGGCTCCAAGCAGGGCACCATGGCAAAGTCGGCGTAAAAGCGCGTATCCTGTTCGTCCTGGGAGGAGTGCATGCCAGGATCGTCGGCCACCGCTATCACCAAGCCCCCGCCTAGCTTAAGCACAGCGGCGTTAATGAAGGGATCCGCCGCCACGTTGAGCCCCACGTGCTTCATGGTGACCAGGGAGCGTTGACCGGCAAAGCAGACACCCAGGGCGGACTCAAGCGCCGTTTTTTCATTGGCGCACCAAGCCGCCACAAAATCTCCGCTAGAGCGGGACTTGGTGATCAAGTATTCCATAATCTCCGTGGAGGGAGTCCCCGGATAGCCGTAGGCGGCGCTAATGCCCGCGTCTATGGCGGCCTGAGCGACAGCTTCGTCGCCCAAGAGTACTTCTTTGCTCATGACCCGTCCTTTTTAAGCCGCGGCCTTAAGGCCCGGCCCCTATATGCTGTGCGGTAATGCCTGCGAAAATACGCCCCGATAACCCCTCAGGGCAAGACGCAAGGAATTCGCCAAGGCATAGTACACGCAAGTTGGCCCTCTGGCAAGGTTTTTACGCCTTCTCAAGCCCCAGAAGCCCCGCTTCTTCCAGGCCCATACGGCGCAGGAGGTCAAGCTCGGAGGAGCTGAAGAGGCCGCGCCGCTTAAGCTCTAAAAACTGCTGGCTTACGGAAGAGTTGAATACCAGCAAATCGTCAGTGGCAAGGCTCAGACGCAGCCCAGCATCCAGCATCAACCGCAGGGGGTGGGCTTCCCAGGAGGAGGCGGCGCCCAGAAGGACATTGCTCGCCGGGCAAACGTGAAAGATTAGACCGCTAGAGCGGGCCCAGGCAAGAGCGCGCCGTGAACGGCAAAGGCTGACGCCGTGCTGGATGGCGTCTAGGCCAAGGCCCTGGGCAACCGCCGGAATGCCCAGGGGGCCCTGAAATTCACCCAGGTGTGCCTTGAGCTTGAGCCCCCTTGCGGCGGCATAGCGATAAATGCCGCGCCAAGCTAGATGGAAGGCCGGGAAGGCCTCAAAGCCGTAAAGATCTAGGCCATCAAAAGAAGCGGAGTCGATAAGGTCACGCAGATAGCCCGCAACCTCCCGGACCTTCAATCTTTTATTTATGCCGATCTCGGCCTTAAGGCTCACCTGCCCCGCGTAACGCGCCTTGAGATCGGCTACCATGGCGGCATATGCTTCCGGCTTTCCGTAAGCCCGACCCATGCCCAGATCAAAACTCATCTCCAAGGCCTTCACCCCGTCGGCAATGGCGTCTTGGATGGCAAGATCAAAGAGTAGTGGCGCCCAACGCCTGTCATAGGAAAGGTGGCGGGTAGAGGAAGTGTAATCCATAAAGTGGGAGAAATCCCTAAAACGCGAGGGCGGAGCTTCAACCGGCGCAGCACCCATCGCCGATAGCTTTGCAAGCGATGCGTGGCGCATTCCCAAGCTGCCGTGATTATGGAGATCCGTCTTGGGGATGCTGCGTAGAGCCTCAAGATCAAGGGCGTCTAAAGCCGCTATAAAACGCGGTGAACCCGAATCGGGTTGCGGCTGAAGTTTTTTCCTGCTGAGCATGAACGACTATCCCCCTGGGCAAAAGATAGCACGGAGCGGCGATCCCTGGGAAAAAAAAAGGGGCGCCCCTTTGGACGCCCCTTCTAAGCCTAGATATCTTTAGTGTATATTATCGCTTGCTTACCGCTACGTTATCAACGTAGACGTATTCATCCGTACCACTCATATAGGAGAGGAAACGTAGCTTCATGGCCGTGCTCTGATAGGCCGTGATGTTGATAGAAGTGTTCGTCCAATCCTTGGTTCCGGTATAGGTGCCGACGTTCGTCCAGGTTGTGCCCTTGAGCACCTGGACCTTGAGGTATTCTCCTGTATCAAGCCCAACCGTCTTGTACTTGAAAGCTAAGGTTACCACCGTGCCGGTCTTATTCATGGCATACTTCTGAGTCAGATAACTGATAGTGGATGTCGCCCTAGCTTGGGCGCAGCCTGATCCCTGATACCACTTGTAGCTCGTCGTCCCGCCGGAGATAGCCCAATTGGTGGAGATCGTATCCATTATGTCGTAGAAGTTGCCATTGTAGGTCGGCGTGATAGTTATCGTCTGACCGCCGGTTCCGGTAAAGTTAGCCCCGTCCGACCAACGGCTGTCGTTGATGAGGGCCTTGAATTCGAAGGCAGTGCCTGAGGGAATGGCGGTGGTGCTGTAAACCCACACGTTACCCGTCGTCCAGGTGGCGGCTACGCCGGTTGTCCAGTTGAGGGGAGAAACCGATCCGCGGAGGAACATGGAATTTCCCAATCCAACGTCATAATTTACCTTAATTGTTGTCGTTGTCCCGGAGGGGGGCGGCGTAGGCGTGGGGCTGGTGGATGTCCCGTTGAAGATGAGTACGGAATAACCAGGGAGGTTACCGCTCAGGGTTCCGCCGGAAACGGTCACGGACGCGGAAGCCAGGCCCTTGTTGCTATAGGTTCCGGCGGCGAGGTTGGTAGCGAAGGAGATGGAGCGCGCCGCGCCGTTATTGATGATAACCATACCCTTGGTACCGCGCTCTATCGCCAAAACGGGGGCGGCGGGGAAGCGCATGTACTCGGACTGGCCGACCATGGCGTTGCGGAAGTTATTCAGGGCCACGATGTCCCCGTCCTTCCATTCACTGGTTCCAGGGCGTACCAGGAAGAGGGGGGTCATGGCGGAGCGGGCAGTGATAACGGCCCACATTGCCTTGCGCTTAGCAAAGCTGAAGGACTTCGTCTCGTTGTGTTCGTAGGTGTCGTGGTTCTCCATGTAGACAAGAGCTTTATCTGCCGGGACGCCATTGACGCTCTGGATGCCGCTCCAATTGCCGTTGTTGAAGGCGTTTGAGAGGGTCCAGATATAGCCATGGGCGGTGATATCGAAATAGCTCTGATAGGAAGCGGCGTTGTCACCGGTATCTTGGATAACCTCGCCATAGAGATAGAGGTTGCTCCTGTTGCTAAGGCCGCCTAAGACGTTTGTCCAGAAGGTTCCCGCCCAGGTTTGACCAGAATCGAGGCCGATATTGGTTTCAATATGCTTGGCAGCGTCAAAGCGGAAGCCGCCGGCGCCTGAGGAAACGCAGGAATTGAGGAAACTGAGGATGGTTTGCTGAACGTCGGAGCGTTGGGTTGCTAGGTCGGGCAAATTACCAAGGTTACCCTGGGTAAGCTGGCGCCTATCGGTGTAATTGCTGATGGTCCCCTGGTTATGGTACCAGTCCGAGCGCTTAAGGTAGGACTCTACCTCGTTTGCCCAAACCCCGCTCGTGCCGTTATCGGCAACGTGGTTGAGAACCGCGTCTACAATAATCTTGATGCCGTAGCCGTTGGCAGCCGAACAGAGCGACTGGAACTGTGACTGCGTTCCCAATTGAGCATTGCCGATTGCGAAGTTGGTCGGCTGGTAGAGAAGCCACCACTCCCCGGTCGCCTTCGTGCCTTGCACCGGTGAAACCTGTACCGCCTTGTAACCGGCGGCGGCGATCTGGGAAAGATTGCTTTGGATATCGGCAAAGCGCCAATTATAGGCATGAAGGATGGCGCCATCGGCGACATTCGCGGGCAAGGCCCGCGCTAAGGAGTCATCGACCTGATTTGTAGGTTGATCCGTCGGTTCCGGTTGCAGGGCAACGGGACTGCCGCAGGCGCTGAAAAGCACGACAAACACCAAGAACAGGGCAAGCAGTTCATACCGTTTCTTCATAATACACCTTCCCAAATAAAGCCCGTGGGCTTGGCTCAGCGCCCCACAAAGGGGGGGCAGATGGAGACACAGAACTCCCGCGCAAGACCGATACCGGGTAGCTTCAAGCGCCCCCCTTCATCGGAACTAAACATGATGAGTGATCGATCTCCAGGAATTTGTAATGGAACGGCCGTTACATTTACGCTACGCCCGTATTGGGGAGCTGTCAAGTTTATTCTTTTCAGTTAAAGCGTTTAACAATATAACTAAATCGATTAATTTTTTTACTAAATCGGTTAAGTAGCAAGAAAATACCCCTGCTTATTTTCCCAGCTCGGCATCCTCTTCGAGGCTAGCCCGGTCATAGCTCATGCCAATACTGAGGATACCGACACTTAAATTCGGGGATCTTAGCCTCGCATTGGGAGCGGTTCCAGCGGTCCTTCCAGAGATGGGCAGGGCAATATAGATGCCAGCTAAGCCTAGGGAAGGGAGAGTACTAGACTGCCGTGGCTCGGATACCCATTCGCGACTGCGCACATCGCGCACGTAGTCTCGGTTCTGAATACGGATATCTTCTATCTCCCCAAAGAGGGCTGGGCGGGCCCACCAAGCCTGAACCTGGCCCTTTTCATTTCTCAGAAGGACGCCTACGATATCGCAGGCCTGATCTAGGCTCAGCTTAAGCCGAATGTACTTGAGAGCGCCGACATTGGCTGCAATGCGCAGGCCCGATTTACCGCTATCCGCGTTAAGGGGTATCAAGAGAATGCCACGGCTGCCTGAAGGCGCCAGGGATAGATCCAGCTTAAACATGAGCGGCCCCTCTTTTATAGGGTCAGGGCTCGTGCTCACATCGCAGAGGGCATCGACGCCGGAAGGGAGGTAGAGGGCACGCCAAGAAAGATGCGCGGGCTTCGAGGTTTCTCCCAGAATCATGCGTTCCTGGGAGCAGAGACCGGCGCAAAGGACAAGAAAAAACGCATAGAGCCAGTTTCGACCCATCATTGTCTCCCCGCCCCCTTACGGAATTTTAAAATCATGCCGGCCGCGCTCAAGCGGACAAGTGGCAGAGCGGACTCATCCAGCGCGGCATCCCAACCTGACTGCCCCTTCTCTCCGTAAATTTCCAGAAGGTAGGCGGCGCAGAGAGGATCTGATTCAGCTGTCACCGCCTTCCAAGAAAGAGGAAGCAGAGCCGCAGCAGGGGCATCGCGTAGGCTTGAAAGCAAGGCTCGCTTTTCCGCCTTGCTACTTTGGGCTAAAACCCGCTCCAAAGCGGCGCGGAGGAGTCTCCGGCTCAAGGCCGTCTTACCTGGCTCACAAAGGGCAAAAAGACGCAAAAAATCAAGGCGGGCCGGCTCGGGCAGGCTCTCAAGCCCCGAGAGGGCGCGAAGATCCTCAAGACCAGGAATTCCAGCCCAAAAGCGAGCTAAGGCAAGATCGATGTCGAGGCCAGTTAACATGCGCATGTCGTCCATGCCGGGGGGCAGGGGCCAGAGCTGGCCGGGCAATTCCATCGACTCGTCTTTAAGTTCAGCGGCCATCCCTGGTGCGCGCTCATCCATTCCCCAGCGGTAGAGGAGTGCCTGACATAGAAGAGCGTCGCGAGAAGGCGTTCGCTCCGGCCGATTATATCCTGCTAATCTTTCCGCGCGAGCGCGCAATCCTAGAAGGAGGCCCTGACTAGCTAAGCCTGCCTCTAGAAAAAAGGAAAAGATTCCGGGAAGCCTCTCTGGAGGCAGATTGGGTAAGGAGGCGAATAGCAGGGAGGGAGCAAGGCGCTGATCTTTGTTTGCCTTATAGAGAGCCGCAAGATAAAGAAGTTCCCCCTCTGGGTCCGTCCAAGACGAAAGGCCTACATGGAGGGCGATATTATCAAAGCTGGGGGCCTTGTCCCAACCGATGATGGAAAACAGCTGGGAGGGCCGTATCCAGGACCAGAGCCCCTCTCCGCTAGAGTGAAGGAAGCTGAGGCAGGCATCGCTATCCAGGGTATTGAGGGTTTCTATAGCCTGCAGCGCCCAGGGAGAAGGGTCACGGCCCTTGGAGACTGAGGCCCTCGCTTGAGAAATTGCGGATTTCAAAACAGGAATGGTGGCGGGGAATACTTCAGCCGCTTCAAGGTAGCGGGCCATTCGCAGGGATTCTTCGGCAATCAGAGAATCCTCGGAAGTCAGAGAAGAGAGGACGATTTTTCTAGCTCGAGTATGCGCATCACCATTGTTTTTAGCAGGGGCCTGCGCGCTGAGAAAAAAGCCGGGACTCACCCAGAGGAAGAGCAGCAAGGTCCGCCATCCAGCCAGACTCAAGGAGGGCTTTAGCATTACCAGCCTCCAGGGATTTCATCTTCATCCCTTAAGTAGTAAGAATCAACGACTGCGCGCAGATCGGCGATTATGATATCTACGGCTGTATCGCGCGCGCCGGGACTCAGCCTAAGCCCGACAAGGAAAATGCCGTAGCCCTCAACCATGGAGGCTAAAGCTGAGAAGGCAAATAAGGGCGGAACCGACGTCACTACACGCGCAATACCCGGACGAACCGCGTCGAGCCCGAGGCGATACTCGAGCCCGCGAGAGTCGGCAAGGATGATGTCACAGCCACCTGATCCTGCGCCAAGCAGCGATATGCTTTTAGCGATGCCGGCTAGGGCGCGCGGCTCTTTAAAACGCAATTCCACAATCCTACCTGGGGTTGCGCGCACTCGGATACCAGAGCGTAGCGGTTCCGCCAAAACCAGATAGGAGGGGAGTTCGGGGAGGGTCTCTACCTGGAGCTCGGCTTTCGACGCCGTAAAGATGGAGATATCATCGAGGGCATCGATGCGCATATCCTTGAGTTGTTGGAATACAGTTGATACGCTATTTATATCAGTGCTTTGGGCCGCCAGCAGCGCTGAGGCGCATAGCATGATGCCCAAAAAACTGCAGTAAAATACGATATTCCCTGGGTATCGAGGCCTGCGCGCTTTCATCCCTTGATTGGCCACATGAAGGCTCCTAGCTATTGGTATTCTCACTTATGGCCGCCCTTCCCTACCAGCGCTTAGGAGATCAAAATAGCTATAGGCTGGGTTTGCGCTCTGGCTAAGGGGATCAAGCCTGAGGCGAAATGCGGAGATTTTCATGCCTGGCCTACGCAACACGGGTGGTAGGCTAATCTGGAGCCTTTTCCAACCGGCAAAATTGAGCCGGCCCATGGATAGCCATCCCGCGCTTTTACCCTCTTCGTTCTGCAGATCAAGAAATAACTCATCGCCGCGGTTTGAGCCCTGAACCCACAGGGCCAGAGAATCTGAGCCAAGGGGAATAGCCAGCGGAGAACTGGGGCTTAAAGATATTTCGTATTCGCCGGGAATAAGACAGTCTACTCGGATTCCAAGGGCACGCCGCGTCTTCTGCGCTCCCGCTTCCAGGAGGCTTAGCTCGGCATCTTCAAGCAAAGCCGGAGCGCCCTCCCTAAATGCTAGCTTGATCCTCATTCCCTGAGCGTCGCCCTCTACCAGTTCAGGTGACCAATCCCTGCTTCCATCAAAATCCTCAAGTAGAATGGGCTCGAGGATTATCGGGGCCGCGTTCATTTTTAACCAAGCGCTTAGCTCTGCGAAAATCCTCTCTTCCGCTTCGGAGAAGGAAGTCTCCGAGGATGATTGGGCCCCAAGGACAGCGCTGAGGCTGAGATTCAGAAGGAGGAAAGGCAGAAGCGGTGAAAAGAAAGGGCGCATATAAAAATCCTAATCCAGAGCAAGCGCAGATGCAAGCCTAATATCGAATGATCTCATTGCTCGCCGGTACTGACAAAGTTTTGCGCTTCCATTCGCCGCCCTCGTTACGCGCTTCGTATTCTAAAAAGCGCACCGGAAGAGAAACCTTCCAATCCGGGCTATAAAGCCCATAATGAAGGTGGGCAAAGCCCGTGTAGCCGGAGTTACCCAGCTCGCCTATTTTTTGGCCGGTTTTCACGGTCTCTCCCGGGCGTACGCATACGGAACCGGCGCGCAGGTGTTGATAATTGTGATGTCTGCCTTGGGCGTCTTTGACATAGACGTAATTTCCGTTTCCTAGAACAGGAATGAGGCGCGGCGCTATATCAGGCTTGCCGTTTTCAATCTCCTCGACAACTCCGTCACAGACGGAAAGAATGTCCCTTCCAAAGCCATAATAGTCTGAATTCTTCCCAGGGGAGGCCACGCCTTGGCGCATGAGGGATCCATACTCATCCGCGCCCAAAAAATCAAAGCAGAAACGGTTCATTCCGGCGTGGGTGACCGAATCCCGCCGATTATTGCCCCAGACAAAGAGGGTACCACGGAGGGGCAGAGGCAGATCCACGGCTTTGGCATACTCCGGCCGTTCTTTGATATAGTTATCGTAAACGGCATTGACCGTGTCTATGCCTTCATCGATGTTACCACTGTGAAAAAGAAGTATGCCGCGAGTGTCCTTGACCCACCACTGTCCCGGCAGTGCCTTGTCTATGGCGCTAATCAATGAAAAAGCCTGATCAAATTTTCCGAGCATCGCGTATTCCCAAACCAGGGTTCCCAAGCGGCCGCGCAACAGGTCATCTCTGTCTTTCGTGTAGGGTTTGCCATACTCGGTAAGCCCCTTATCCGCGGCCAAGGAGAGCAAGGCGCTTTCCGCGGTCATAAAATCGCCAAGCTTTGAGGCATAGACCTGCAGGTCCATCAAAAACCAAATCTCGCCGGGGAAACGCGCCAATGCCTTTTTTACGTCTTCCAAAGCGCCACGCAGATCCCCTGAGGCGGCTTTTTCCCTTTCCATTTCCTGGAGACTGTACTGGATGTTCACCCCTGCCCATATATTCGTGGGGTGAAGGGCCAGGCATTTTTCAAAGAGGACAAGGGCTTCGGCATAGCGTTTTACGCCGTTGAGATACACACCATAATTTATCAGGTATGTATCTGATGTTGGGTCTATGCCACCGGCTTTTCGAAAAAGGGCTTCCGCTTCCTTATTGGCCTCGTTTTTTTTTCCTTTAGCCACAAGCTCGTTGGCACTGCTAACATAGGCGTAAGCCAGGTTTTGCTTAAGGTAGCCGTCATCGGAGAAGGCGGCATAGCCGCGCTCTAAAACGGCAATCCCCTCCTGCAAGCGCCCGGTGTCGCGCAGGGCGCAACCATAGGCATTCATAACATAGCGGTCCTCGGGTAGGGAGTCGAATGCCTTTGAAAAATAAACCAAAGCGGCAGCGGGGTCACCCTTGCCAAAAAGCTCCCAGCCCAGATCCAGCAGGGTATAGCAGTAGTTTTGAGTTATAGGAAGTTCTTTAGGAAAAGCGCTGTGCTCCGGCTCAATAAAGGCCAGGGCGTCTTGGGGCCTTCCCTGTTGGCGCAAGGCCCAACAGAGGCTGGCGGAAAAATCAGGGCGACCGGGGAAGCGCACCCGCGCGTCGCGCATGGCCAATTCGGCTTTTTTCCAATCTCCGACGGCCTCCGCCTCCCGCCAGCGCTTCCAAAAGGAATCCATATCCTGCGCTAGGAGAACGTTGAGGCAGAGAAACAATAGTCCTAGAATGATGGCTCGTCGCTTCATACCTTCATGATAATCCCCGCGCATGCGATTTACCAGCCTTATGAGGCCAATATTCGCCAACCATATGCCGGTGTATTGAAAGTCTAGCTAATGTCTTTTGAAATCCACCGGTCTCGACCGGTATATTTCGAGTATAACGTCAGTTCACAGCTAAAAGGGAACAAGCGCAAACTAGACTCAGTTGGGTTTGATATGCAACTTTTCAAACAAGCGCCCTACATCCTCGATTGTAAAAGGCTTCCGGAGACTACCCGCAAAACCATATTCCAGCGGCTCAGCCAGTATCGGGTCATCGGAAAAGCCTGAGGATGCGAATACGGGAAAATTCGGCATGTTGGCGCGTATTAAATCCAGCGCTTCCTTGCCACCTAGCCCATGCGGCACGGTAAGGTCAAAGATAGCGGCTACAGGCCCGGGAGAGCCAAGCGAACGGCAGAGTTTGAGCGCCTCTGCCCCATCCGCGGCGCCTATACTTTCATAGCCTAAGCAGGAAAGTATCTCAGCTAAAATCTCTCTCATAAAATCTTCATCATCCAAGATGAGGACAAGGCCTTTACTCCTTTGCCCAGAGGCGATTTCTTCCTTCACTTCAGTCTCATCGGAATTACTGGCCGGAAGGAAAATATGAAAACACGACCCCCGCCCCATCTCCGATTCAAGCTCTATCAGCCCTCCATGTTTTTTCACGATAGAGTAACAGGTCGCCAGGCCTAAACCGCTTCCTTCTTTTTTAGTGCTGAAGAAGGGGTCAAAGACCCTTGAGCGTATTTCCTCCGGAATGCCCGGCCCCGTGTCGCGCATGGAAAGCTTCAGATAGCTGCCGGCAGGGGTTAAAGAGGATGCCGGCAACCGTGCGTTCTGAGCGCTAATTTTCACCTTTCCACCCGCGGGCATGGCTTGTTTGGCGTTTATAAGGATGTTGTCTACTACCTGTCCGATTTGACCTTCATCGTATTCGCAGGCTGAAAGGTCTTCCGCTAGGTCGAACTCTAAGCCCACATTCGAGCCCGAGAGTACGAACTCAGCGCTTGCGCGTATAAAAGGCCCGATATTCCCTCGCTTACGCACGGGTGCTCCACCCTTGGAAAAGGTCAGGAGTTGCTGGGTCAAGGACTTGGCGCGGTTAAAGACAGAGAGTGCCTTTTCCAGATATCCCAATACCTTGGGCGTTGAGGCAGCGGCGCTTTTTGCCAAATCCAGAAAACCGAAAATTCCGCCAAGAAGATTATTAAAATCGTGGGCTATCCCTCCGGCGAGAACGCCGAGTGAGTCCAACTTAGCCGCGCGGGAGGCGGCTTCCATGAGCTGCTGCCTTTCCGTCACGTCTAAAAACATACAAGCAAAGCGCCCCTTGCGCGGGCTAAAAGCCGTTACCTGGAAATGCTTATCCAAGGATTTAGTATAATTTTCAAAGGAAAGCGTAGCGCCTGCCAGGGCTACCCGCGCGTAAGTGTCTATCCAATACTTCTCCGTACCCGGCAAGGCCTCGAGAACACACCGTCCCAGCACCTGCTTGGCAGACAGGCCTGTCATACGCTCAAAGGCCGGATTAACGGCAAGAAAACGATAATTGATGGCCCGCCCCTCATCATCCAATACCATCTCATGCAGGGCAAAACCCACCGGCATTTGGCTGAAAAGCAGCTGGTAATTATGCTCAATCTCCTTCAACTGATGCACGTCCGCGCAAAAGCCGATATATCCCACAAAATTACCATGAATATCATAGCGCGGGCTGCCGTTGTCTTGTATCCAGCGATATTCACCATCGGCGTTACGCATGCGATATTCAGTGGTGAAATTTTCACGTTTTTCAAAGGCGGCGGAATAGATGGACCAACATGAGGATCGATCTTCCGGGTGAACTCCTTCTAGCCAGCCCTCTCCCAATTCCTGACTAAGGCTCCTCCCGGTAAAATCCAGCCAACTGTTATTAAAATACGTAGTCAACATATCCGGACCCGACTCCCAGATCATTGCCAGGCTTGAGTCAGCCAATCTTCGAAAGTGGAGCTCGCTCTCCCGTAAAGCCTCGCTACGCGTGCGTAGTTCAGTAAAATCGGTAAAGCTAGCGTACACTTCAAAGGGACGTTCTTCTCCCGCGCGAAATCCGGGAATGGCGTCAATGATGACCCAGCGGTAGGACTCTTCTAGGGGATGATACACGCCCATAATAGCCCCACGCACCGCCTTACCGCTACGCAAGGCGACAATCGCCGGATGGCTCTCACCTGGGTAATCCGTGCCATCTTCATGAATTGAACGCCAACGCGGGTCAAATGATGTCAAGCCCATAAGCTGATCCCGGCTGAGGCCCAAAATTTCGAGGGCGGCCGGATTGGCTTCCATAATCCGCCCGTCTGAGTCAAAATAAACGACGCCCTGGCCCATTGACTCGAAGAGTTGCCTGAAGCGCCTGGCCTGAACCATGGAATTATCGGTGGCAGATTCAGAATAATCGATTTTCCCTGTCTCTTTATATTCATTCTTGTACTTGTCCATGATATTTAGTATATACGCATGGGCTCTTGGCACAAGGGGAAAATAAGAGCCTAAATAGTTTAATATCCTCATAATTTTTTTTCGCGAAAAAACTTCATTCCTCTCCGTTCGTATTTTTGATATCGCCCTACGCCTATTGAAAGCGCATCAGCTCTGCGATAGTATCGTCTCATAGAATCGCTAGGAGCCATATATGCCATTTTTAGGTTTTATAAAAAATATCACACTAGGAGCTTGCGCGGTGGCGCTATGTCTTATTTTAAGCGCCTGCCCCCCACCACCCCCTCCCCCGCCAGAAAATTCTATTACACTCACGAGTCACTCAGACGGGGCAACCGTAGGCGGGGTTTTTAACCTCAGCGGATCCTTTAGCGGAGCGGCAAACCTCATTATTCTTACACTAGGCGGCCGTGAACAGGCGGCAGAGCTCCAGCTTGAAGCGGGCACATGGTCCTGCCCGATTGATTCCTATCATTATGCCGATGGCCCGGCAAGCTTGAACATAGAAATAAAAAACGGCTTGGAGTCTTTGGATAGCCTGAGCGCAACACTGCACATTAAAAATCTTATAAGTGGAAACTCCCTATCTGCCGCCCCAGGCTGGGAGCAGGATGCAGTCTTCTACCACATTTGGGTTAAGGCCTTTGCAAACACATCCGCAAGCGGAGAGGTAGTGGACGGACAAGTGGGAACCATTGCCGGTATAAGGGCAAAACTTGACTTGCTCAATGATGGCAACCCCGCTACCACTCAAGACTTAGGCGTTACGGCCCTCTGGCTATCCCCTATTTTTGATTGCGCATCCAAGGGCACGGCGACATCTTTTAACATGCACGGCTACGACAGCACGGATTACTACGGGATCAATCCTCATTTCGGCAGCAAGGCTGACGTGGAGAATCTCTTGAGCTCAGCTCACGCCCGTGGCATCCGCGTCATCTTCGACTTCGTCCCCAACCACAGCTCAGATCAGCACCCTTGGTTCCTGGACTCCGCGGCAAAACGCAACGGAAAAAGCGACTGGTACCTGTGGAGCGCGACTAAACCTAACGGTTGGTACATATGGAATAAGGACCCGTGGAACAACCTCAACCCCACGCGCAACGAGTATTATTATGGCATCTTCAACGGCGGCATGCCCGACCTCAATTTCAAGAATGAGGCAGTACGGCTTGAGATGCTCAGGATAGCCCGCTATTGGCTTGGAGCGGGCTTTGACGGCATGCGCATAGACGCCATTCCTTTTCTCTATGAAAACGGCTCCAACCGCTGGGCAGATCAAGAGGAAACTCACGCATACTACCAAAGGCTTCGCACCGAGGTTCTTGACAGCTTCAACTCATCCGGCTACGCCAAGATGATGGTCGGAGAAGCCTGGCAAAGCACTGCGGGCGCCATGACCTACGGCCCGGACGATAATAAGCCTGAATTCCACATGAATTTCGACTTTGAGTTCAGGGGCATCGTGGACTCTGCAATCTGGGGTGCTAGTGAAAGCCAATACATCGATAATCTCTCCGAGCATCTCGAACTCCTTAATGACGGGCAGAAAGCCGGCTACACCATGGCCAACTTTCTTAACAACCATGACGAGGTAGCAAACCGCGTTATGACCGATTATAACGCCGTCAATAAGGCAAAGCTTGCCGCCGCCCTCAACATCCTGGGCGCGCGCACGCCCTTCGTCTATTACGGGGATGAGGTCGGCCAACGCAACGGAAATCTTTCCGGCGACATCCGCCTGCGCCAGCCCTATTCCTGGAGCGAGCGCGCAAGCCAAAATGCAGACCCAGACTCCATGCTCTCCTATTACCGCCACCTCATCCGCGCAAAGAACTCCTACGCCGCCCTGCGCCGCGGCAGCTATGACCGGCTTGACTCAAGCGTCCCCACGGTTTTCGCCTGGATTCGCAAACTCGGCAATGAAGAAGTCGTAGTCGTTACCAACCTGGGGCCAAACCAAACGGACGCCGTCATTAATCTTGCTGGCAAGAGTTCTTATTCAGGCCCGGTGAGCGTCGTCCTGGGCGCGGCCAGCGGCCTTTCCTCGGTAGGCTCGGCCAGCCTGGATATACAAGACCTTCCCGCTTCTGCCACCCGCGTCATCGTGCTCGCCCCCGGTGCACAGGTAATCAGCGGTTCCGACCACACGCCCTTCGTCAATCCAGTCATCTACCTGCGCTACGCCCCTGCTGACGATCCGGCGCCCGCCAGCATCCCGGTAAGTTGCTCTGACAGCGGGGTGAATGGCCAGCTTTTGCACGATAACGGAGTCTACCCCGACCAAGAGGCGGCCGACGGGGTCTACACGGGAAGCTTGACATTCAGCCAAGCAGGGGACATGAACGTGACGGTTGACGGCTTTATCTTCACATTCACCAATCTTGAGCCAGAAAGCACAGCTTATTCCCTGGTGCGCTGGGAGGCGTTCAACGCCTGGACGGTTGGCCACGCCATGTACCTGCGCGGTAGCATGAACGCCTGGGGCGGGACTAAGATGAGCCTCAACTCAAGCGGAACCTGGGAGCTGAGTATGCCCCTTACGGCTGGAACACACAGCTACAAGTATTGCATAAACAATGGCACGCCCTGGCAGTGGAACTGGGGGGAAAACGACGCTGATGGTATTGGAGACTTTTTTGGAGCGGATATAAGCTTTACCGCCGCCAGCGCCGGAACATATAGTTTCAGCTTCAACGATATGAGTGGTGCCTATACGGTAAGCGGCCCTTAGGCTCAAGCCAAAGCGACTAGCCCCGGTCAACAACAGCTAAACCGCGGGCTAGTCCGCGCTGAATAGGGAAGGGGCTTTCGCGCATCGCCTCAATTTTCTCAACGAATTCCTGGCTCTTGAGCAAATAATTCACCGGGTCCAAGCCTTCCTCGGCAGAACGTTCGAGGGCCCTCACTAAAAATCGGCACAGATCATGGATCTCCGTATTCGCCCTAACCGGTTTTAAGGCTAGAGCCGAGGCTAGGCAATCGGCGGCTTCAGGGAAACGTCGTAACAGAAAAAGTGAAACGGCCTCAAGGCAGAGGGGCTGAGCGACAGAAGTCCAATCGGCCGTTTCAAAGGTAGAGGGAAATTCCCGCTTGATCTCCACGGATCTTCGCGCCTCTTCTAAAGAGAGCAAATAGTCTTCCTGGAGGTAGCGGGCTAGGCCCAAATTATAATAGGCCATTGCCAATTCGTGGCGGAATCCGGCTTTAAGGCAAATGGAAGCAGCTCGGCCAAAATGCTCTACCGCCTCTGCGTAGCTTCCTTGCACAAGGTAATCGTAGCCGGCCATGGACTCAAGTCTTGCCTTAAGCACGATATTCCGCGAAGCCTCCGCCAATTCAAGGCAACGCAGGGAATAGCAGAGATGTTGGGAGTTTTCTCGCAAGCACAGACTCGTAACGGAAAAATAATAAGAAAGCAGATCGTCTTTGCCAAGGATAAAAGGCAGCGCGGACTGGATAAGGTCTTCAACTTCTTCCAGGTTCATTTCAGACTCGGGATGAGAAAGACTAAAGAGAATATACAGACGCAGAAAGATGGCATTCGCCATAAGCGGATTGAAATTGCGACCAAGGGCTTCCCTGTCAGCCTCGATATTCGAATACGTAACTTCGAATTGAGCTATACAAGCCATCAATATTTCCAATGACATGCAGGGATCCTTTGAGACATAATGGCCTAGTCGGGCATAGAGAAGGCTCGCCTGGTGAAGATAGGGAAGCTCGGCTGCGACTCCATCCTGCACAGCTTCGTTAAGACCGGTCTCAAGCTCTTTCAAGGTAATGCGGTTGTGGTAATCCATTACGTTAAGGCGCAAGGATTGCAGCCGGAAAAAGAAGTAACCCTGTGCCTGTTCGCAGACATCCAGGGCTTTTTCAAGGCTTTCAAGATAGGGTTCCTCGTTGAGGGCAAAACAGAGGGCATACAAATAATACAAGAGAGAAAGGTCCAGCTCTCGGCTGTAGTATAAGCAGCTAAAAGCCCCATCCAAGTCAACATCCCTCAATTCGACATTCCCGTAACTGAAGGATTTTTCGCGTCTGCGCGCAAGAACGATGGCCTTTGACAGAAATGTGCGGGCTTGAGAGATGTCATGGGAGAGCTTTGCTTTCTCTGAAGCAAAAAAATAATGGAATACCGCGCGCTCGACATCTCCGCCATTCTCAAAATGGCTTGCCAAAATCGAGTGGTATGCCAAATCTGAATTGCCTTGAGGACGGGACATGATTGCCTCGGCAATCTCCAAATGCATGCCTACCTGTGCCTGATCCAGGATGGAGTCGGCTATGACTTCCTGTGCCCGCATGTGGGAAAAGCGAAGCGCGGCCTTTCCGGACTCCCGCCCCTTGCGAGCAATATTCAAATCCGCAACTTTTTCCAAGAATGCGTCCATCTCCGTTCCGGAAAGACCGCTTAATATTTCCAAGAGCTCAAGCTCCACCGCCGCGCCACAGAGGGCGGCGTAGCGCATTGCCCTTTTCTCCCTATAGGAAAGTCGCTCAAGTTTTTGCAAGATAAGGCTGGATAATCCTGGAGGAAGAGCCAGCGCGGCATCCTTTATTAAATCATATTCACCAGAGGAATAAAGCAATCCGCCCCGTTCGCGAAGGTCTGCCAAAATCTCTTGTATATAGTAGGGGTTGCCCAAGCTGGCATGATGAAGGTAGTCTCGCAAACTTTCGCTGCAGGCTCCGCCAAGAACGCGTTCGCAGAGTCCTGCGACAGCGCCGGCGTCCAAACCCTCAAGCCTGATCCGCCACTCCAGGCTCGCCAGACGTGGAAGGCTTTCGCGTTGGCTGGCTATGATAACGACCGCGCCATCTGTAAAAACTAGCGCCAGTCCCGCTATTATTTCCAGGGAATCCGGATCAATATAATCCGCATCCTCCATTATCAGCGCAAGCACGCGCTTAGCACCCAAAATAACCTGGATATTTTCATAGAAGGAGACTCGCACCAAGTCCTTGTTTTGTAGAAACTGTGGGCCGACCTGTCCCTCGCCGCCTTGATCGCTTAAGTATCTTCTGAGGGCGTAGCAGGAATTTTCCGCGTGGAATTTATCGCCCTGAAGGTGTATGGCGGCGACATCGGCGTCTTCTTCCGCCTTGCGGCAGAAATATCTTAATAGATGGGTCTTACCGATGCCCGCGTCGCCGTGGATGAGAATGCCGCGAGAAGACTCCGAGTTTTTCTCTAAGAGCCCAAACAAAAGGGCTAGCTCTCCCTCGCGGCCTAAAGGCTCGCGCCCAGGGTCGCTGGCCCGCTGTTTAGCCAATCCCTCTAGACTGAAAACACGAACGCTTTCACGCTTATTTTTCAGCTTACGCTCACCGACCGCTTCCAAGATAAAAGCGGCAGAAACCCTGCGACGAACGGATTCGCTTAAAAAAATCTGCCCAGGGCCGGCTTCGTGCTGGATACGGGACGCGGTGTTGACGGTGTCTCCGATGACGGTGAATTCAAGCCGCTCTGAATAACCGATATTGCCGATGAATATCTCCCCGCTATTGATGCCGATGGAAAGCTGGAGAGTAATGCCGTAATCGGCCTCCAGCTGCGTATTCACCTCACTGAGCGCGTCCATCATTTCCAGTGCGCACATTCCAGCGTCTTTTTCAGGCTCGCTGCCATCCATCAAGCCAAAGACGCAAAGAATGCAATCCCCTAAAAATTTATCTATCAAGCCTTTATACTTTTCCACCTTGGCCCCCAGGGCGGCAAAAATGGTGGAAAGCATGCGTGACAGCTCCTCAGCGCTTAAATTCTCAGAAAGCGCGGTGAAACCGCATATATCGGCAAACATAATAGCCGCATGGCGTTTTTCATTCAGCTCAAAGGGATCGGCCCGTGAGGACGATATCCGCTCATAGGCCGCCGCGGGGAAAAACTTCCGCAAGTGCAGTATCAAACTTTCTGTGTCTTCCATAAGCTTGGGCCAAATCTTAACACAAGAGATGAAAACGCGCAAATCGTTAATTTGAATAACCGCTTTCCGGCAAGACAAGCTTATAGAAAAGACTTGACGGATGAGGATTTGCCGTCTAACCTGGCCATTCGGAGGATACATCCATGCAAGAAGTCGAAAGCCTAGGCTCCCGCGTAAAAACCTTCAGACAAAGGCTTGAACTGAGCCAAGAGTCCTTAGCCACCAACGCCGGCCTTGATATCGGGCTCGTCGCGGCTATTGAGGAAGACCAAGCCTACCCCGCGCTCGGCACCCTCTTAAAGCTTTCCCGGGCCCTGGGACAAAGACTGGGAACCTTTATAGACGACCACTTCCGGGATGATCCTTTAGTAGTGCGCGCCGCTGAAAGGCAGGAAGGGGTGTCCCCTCACGCCGGGGATATCGCAGGCCCATACCGCTATTTTTCACTAGGCCGGGGCAAAACAGACCGCCACATGGAGCCCCTTTATATCGAATTACCGGCAGAGCAGGAAGAAAAGGCTTCCAGCCACGAAGGTGAGGAGTTCATCGTGGTGGTATCCGGGGAAATCCTTTTAAGCTACGGACAGAAGCGCCTCACCCTCGGTCCTGGTGATTCCGTTTACTATAATTCCATCGTCCCGCACTTTGTTGGGGCTTCGGGCGGGAAAGCGGCGTCCATCTATGCCGTTATCTTCCAGCCCTTCTAGGACATTACCTATGAGTGATAAGCTGTTTACCATAACGTCTCCGGCAGGGACCGCCCCCAGCCAAGGCCCCTTCGATCTTGCCGCCTCCATGGGCTGCACCCCGGAAGGTCTGGCCTTTACGCGCGAGCTTACCATTGGACAAGCCCTCGATGCCGCCGTAGCCTTAGTGCCGGATAACGACGCCGTCGTATACGCTGACCGCAACTACCGTCTCAGTTGGCGTCAATTTTCCGATCAGGTAGACGCCATGGCGCGGGGGCTCATGGCCCTTGGCATTCAAAAGGGTGAAAAGGTGGCCATTTGGGCAACCAACGTCCCCCATTGGCTGACGCTTCAATTTGCCACCGCCAAGATAGGCGCCATCCTCCTCACCATCAATACCAATTGCAAGATCAAGGAAATAGAGTACTTCCTCAAGCAATCCGACACGGAGAATTTCTTCCTTATCGACGGTGTTCGCGACACCGATTACGTAGCCACCATCCACGAACTCGTTCCCGAGCTCCGTAGCCAACCCCGCGGCGCCATAAAAAGCGCGGCATTCCCGCAGCTGCGACGGGTATTCTACCTAGGGGCGGAAAAACATCGCGGCATGTACTCCGTCCCCGAGCTCTTTGCCCTGGCCCAAAGCGTAAGCCAGGCCGAGTACCAAGCGCGGCAAGACTCCTTAAACTGCTACGACGTGATCAACATGCAATACACGTCCGGTACGACGGGCTTTCCCAAGGGCGTTCAGCTGAGCCACCACAACATCGTCAACAACGGCTTTTGGATTGGCTATAATCAAAATCTCAGCTCGAAGGACAGGGTATGCATTCCCGTGCCGCTCTTCCATTGCTTTGGCTGCGTGCTTGGAGTCATGGCCTGCCTCAACCATGCGTCGACAATGGTGATTCTGGAAAAGTTTGACCCTGTAAACGTCATGCTATCCGTTGAGAAGGAAGGCTGCACGGCCCTCTACGGGGTGCCGACTATGTTCATAGCCGCCCTCGGGCATCCGCTTTTCCCCCGCTTCGACTTTTCCAGCCTCAGGACCGGGATCATGGCGGGCTCCCCCTGCCCGGTTAAAACGATGAACGAATGCGTTGAAAAAATGCACATGACGGAGCTCACCATCTGTTACGGGCTTACAGAATCCAGCCCAGTGATGACCCAAACCCGCTACGATGAACCCAGCCTTGAGCTTAAATGTTCCACTGTCGGCCGCGCCATGCCGGGAATAGAGGTTGCCATCATTTCGCCGGAAACCGGGGAGATCCTCGCTCCCGATGTTCCTGGCGAGGTTTGTTGCCGTGGCTACATCAATATGAGGGGCTACTATAAGATGCCCCAAGAGACGGAACGCTGTATAGACGCGAATGGCTGGCTGCACTCAGGCGATATCGGCGTCATGACGGCCCAGGGTTACTACCGGATTACCGGCCGGCTCAAGGACATGATTATTCGCGGCGGGGAAAACGTCTATCCTAAAGAAGTGGAGGATTATATACATCATCTGGAAGGAGTGAGCGATGTACAGGTAGTGGGTGTTCCCTCAAAAAAATACGGCGAACAGGTAGCTGCCTACATCATTCGCAAACCAGGATGCGAGCTTGCGGAGGGAGACGTTGAAGACCATTGCCGTGGGAAGATCGCCTGGTACAAGATCCCTAAGTTTATTGCCTTCGTCGATTCCTATCCCATGACGGCAAGCGGCAAGATCCAAAAGTACAAACTCCGGCAGGACGCCGGCGAACGCTGGCCGGAAGCTTAGGCGAAAGCCCACAGACGACCGCCATGGCCATAAGCGAGCCCGGCAGATTCGCGTAGCTTAATAAAGCTCACCAGACGAGCGTGCATTTTCGGCTAACGACCTCTTTTAAGCAACTTAAGCAAAGCGTCCTTTTTGGGGCTGGTCTTTTTAGAGCTAACCTTCTTTGCGGTTGCATTCGTAGCGCTTGTTTTTTTTAGCGATGGTTTTTTCGCGGTGACTTTTTTTGACGGCGCTTTTTTCACCGCGGGTTTTTTCGCTGCAGTTTTCTTTGCATCCGTTTTAACCCTAGCCTTCTTTTTTAGCACGGGTTTATTAACGGAGATTTTTCGCGAGCCTGCTTTTTTAACGGGCGGTTTTTTTACGGCGCTTTTGGGTTTAGGGGTCTTTTTCCCTGTTGAGCTCTTTTTTACCGAGTCTTTCTTAGCGGGAGCCTTACGATAGGCAAGGGTCTTGAGCACCGGCTCTATTTTCCGGGTAGAGCGAGGCTTGCTTGTGGCCTTTGCTGTTTCAACCACTGGCTTAAAAAAGCTTACATGGAGCTTACGCCCCTTAAGCGATACGATAGCACGCGTCACCAGATCTTCACTGCCGATGCGTTTATACTGTGACTCAACATAGTCGTAGCTCAGGTGGGCTAGGCCGCAACGGAGGTAGGCCGTGAGCTTCTCCTGGGCAGCCCCTTGCTTAAATAAAAGGTTAAGCCAGGCGCGCAGAGCGGCGTTTCCCGTCTGAAAGACATCCTCAGTTAAAACGGCGCCGGTCTTTTTGACGATTGAGTTCAGCTTGCGGTGAACAAGGGGGAGTTCAGCTGCGTATTTCTTGGGGATGATCCGCATCGACACCAATTTCTGATCAAGCTTGGCAATCCCCATCTTATCGGCCATAGACATGCCTCCCGGCTCAAACGCCACTTCCACTATCTAGCCCCTTTTGCACATTGTCAAGGTAAAAAACCATAGCGGAGACGCGCTTTACTTGACAACCGCGGTTCTGGGCCCTAAGCTTCCAGCCAGAGAGGATCCCCATGGAACTAAAGCCTTTAAGCCAAAGCGAGATTGATCGTTTTAAAGAAAAAACCGGGTTACTGGAATCCAAGATGTCGTCCATTATCTACGGGCAGGAAGAGAAGATCCGCTATATCCTGACGGCCCTCTTTGCCGGCGGCCACATTCTGCTGGAGGACATGCCAGGCACGGGTAAAACGACGCTGGCCGTCTTGCTCTCAAAACTCGTGACGACAAAAGACGGCCATGAGAGCTTCAAGCGAATCCAATTCACTCCCGACCTTCTTCCGATGGACATAACCGGCGCCAATGTCTATAGCCCAGGCTCTAAGGGCTTTGTCTTTAGGCCGGGTCCGGTTTTTACCAATTTCCTCCTAGCAGACGAGCTCAATCGCGCATCGCCTAAGGTGCAGTCCGCCCTTCTGCAGTGCATGGCCGAGCGCCATGTTTCGGTTGAGAATTCCACCTATCCGCTCGAGCCCCCCTTCTTCGTGATAGCCACCCAAAACCCGCTGGAAACAGAGGGAACCTATGCCCTGCCGGTGGCACAGCTTGACCGCTTCTACGCCAAGCTATCGCTGGAAAGCCTGGACCGGGAAATCAACCAACGCATCTTGCGGGACTACGCCAAGATCGTGTCCTTTCACGGGATTTCCCCGGTAATGACTATGGAGGAAATTATCCAGCATCAGGGCCTTGTGGACCGGGTACAGGCATCGGAAGACATCATCAAACTCATCGTCGACATCGTGGTTGACACCCGCACCCGCAAAGACCTCTTCCGCCATGGCGCCAGTCCGCGCGCCTCAATCATCTACCTAAAAATGGCAAAAGCCTGGGCCCTTCTCGACGGTCGCGCCTACGTCAACGACGACGACGTAAAAACTATCGGCCCGGTTTGCCTTGAGCACCGCCTGCGCCATGCCGGCAAGGGCGCCGACGCCCACGCCTTGGAATCGGTCATTTCTGCCTGCCTCGAACGGCACAGCGGCCGGCGCGCCTAAGCATGGAAGGGGGTCGGAGCGCGGGTAGTGGCGCGGTTCGGGTCTGGATTGTCGCCTACCTCTTGTGGTTTTTCTTCGGGGTCTTCGGCTTACACCGTCTCTATCTACGCCGCGTCATCTCCGGCAATCTCTATATGGCAACCCTGGGTATCTTCGGAATAGGTTGGTTGGCAGACTCCATCCTTACGGCCTTTCTCGTCCGCGGATACCTCTCTGAGGCAAAAAGCGGCCGCCTAGGCTTTGAGCGCGAAACCTTCGCGGATATTGAGGGCTTGGAGCGCGGCGACAGAGCATCCGCCCCGCGCCGGGAAGCCGAGCCGAACATAGCCACGGAGATTCTGGATTTTTTAGGATCGAGCCTGGTATTCATCGTGGCATCGCTTGCCCTGGCTCGGCTCTTCATTCACTTTGACCTCGTGCTTTTAAGTTTTCCCATAGCCGTGGTGTGGATAGTACTCCTCATCAACCCGCGCAAGATCGACATGCTTAAGGACAATCTCTTCCTCATCAAGGATCTGCCGATCAACGTGGAAAACACACTCTCCGCGACCGTTTTTAAGAATTTCCACTTCCGCAAGGGATACCGGATATCGGCAGCGAAATATATAGTCTATCCCTTCTATCTGCTGGCATATCCCTTCCTGGCTAAACGGATGGACGCAAAAAAGTCAGAACTCGCGGAGCTGGCGATGTTCTTCCGCCTCTACACAGGCATCTTTCTCTTTTGGCTGTCCATCGAGCTCTCGCGCTATTTTTCCGTCTCCGCATCCTTGGGCGTAGGCGCCTTCGAGTCCCTCATCTGCCTCCATCCCCTAGGATTCCTCATTGGCATTCTGAGAGACTGGTATCCGGCGCAGCACCTGAGCAAGCTTTTGCCTGAATCTGTGCTCCTTTTGGCCGCTCTCATTTACCTTGTCCAGATATCAAACTCCCTTATCGTGCGCAACCAATTCGATTTGACCGTATCGCGCACGGACCGGGGCTTTGCCCCGCTTTTTCGCATTATCGTCATCTGCTCAATCGCCGGTTTTTCCTTGATAGGCTTTTCAGCCATCTTTTCCCCTAGAGCCCAGGAATTCATAGAAGGTTTTTCCGCCAGAAAGTTCGCCTCCGCGGTCGACTACGCCTACACGGAGCCGGGCCTCATCTCCTTGCTTGAGGAGCATATCCTAGCCCGAGAAAACCAAGGCGGCTTACGACGCTTACTGGAAGCATCGTTGACCCTAGCTGGGGCGGATGGGCGTAGCTACGCTCTTTCCGAGGCCTGGCGCTCACAGCAAGCTGAGCAGACCAAACTTTTAAGCTACGACGCGCAACGTCTCTTTGAACAACGCTATCAGGGCTACTTCAAGCTCTACCCGGTACTCTTCGACGACGCGCAGGGAAAGCGGCACTGCTACATCGTCTACGCCCTCGACGATTTGGGGCACGGCGTTGCCCTGCGCCACAAGATATATCCATTGTACATCCTTGAAGCGGAAATAATGGACAGCGCTGAAAGTGCCTCGGAAGCTGATTTGGCGCTCAGGCTTTCCGCGCCACGCCGAATACGGCCATATCTACGCAGGCGCGGCGGGCGAGAAGAGGCCAAGGCTAAGGCTTCACTCCCTAGATCCCCTGAGGCGAAAAAAGAGGATAAGGCATTTGGGACTTCTGCCTCAAACGGCGGGTTGGCGGGGCTAGGCGCGGACTTAGGCAATGCCCTTTTTAAGAAGGAACTGGAAGAAGGCTTCCGCCGCGTGTTCTTGGATCGCGGTTTGGGGAAGGTGGATTTTGAATTGCGGATGGAGGCCTTTCTCTCCGCCGGCTCGCGGGGGGCGCAAAGATGAAACGAGAGCGGCTTAAACAGGGCTACCGAGAATTTCCCTTGCGCCCACAAGGTATCGGCGTAGCGGCTATCTTGGCTTTGGGGGTCTATGTGGCCCTGCGCCCTCAAGCATCAGCCAGCTTGACTACCATTTTAGCGGTGGGTCTAGCCCTAGGCCTGGTCTACGTAAGCACCGCGTTGGTTTCGCTTATTTCCTACCTTGCCTTCATAGCCGGGGCGCGCGAGTTCGCTAAGGGCGGTGACGCCATTCGCTTGAGCTGCGACCGCGCAGTCTCCTTGGACGCTACGCCCCGCATCGGGGTAGGGGTTCCCAGCCGCTCATCATCGGCCTTTCTTTCGGTCAGCATCATCCTTGAGTTCGAGGGGTTCGGCCGCGGCCGCCCACTTTGCCTTTCGCGCTGCAGCAAGGAATCTTTAGGGCTCTCCGGGCAGGGGGACGTGCCGCCTTCTCTCTTGGGCGGAGACTACGATATAGAGGATCTACCCTCAGGCCGCTATGAGGTAAAGCGCTCCATTCTCAGGCTTGAGGACCCGCTGGGTCTTTTCCGCTTTAGCTATACGGAGGTGGAAAAGGGCTTTTCTTTTACCATCTTCCGCGTGAAGGATAGGGAGCTCGAGATACCGGGAAAACCCAAGGAAGCGGAAACCGAACTTGTCTCCCGGGAAAAAACGCGGGCCGAGGGCGAGCTCTTGGAGATACGCAAGTACGTGCCGGGGTCGGACTCTTCACGGCGCATCGTCTGGAAGCTCTTTGCCCGCACGGGACGCCTCATGGTCCGCGACCACGAAAAGGAAAGCGTCAATTCCGCGCGCCTACCCCTCTTTGTCTGCTTTCATTCCGCCATAAGTCATTCAGCCGCACAGGCTAGTTTTCCCTTCGCTGGAATATCCGCAAGCCTTTCGGAATGGCTCTTGGAAGAATACAAGAATTCAGCCTTTGCCGTGATGAAGAGGCTACGCCTTGCCAGCTTCCAGCCCATCTATTGCCCAGAGCGCCGTGTGGAGGCTCTGGAACGGGGAGAGGCTAGCCGTTTGGCGGGCTTTGACCGTGAGCTTGAAACTGCGCCTGAGGGATTGCGTGCCGAGGTTGAGATGGCCTGCCACCGCTGGCAAAGCAACCTGGATTTTTCACGTCAACTGGCGGCCTGGGAGGGCCGCTTGCGCGCTAACGGCCTGCATACGGATAGGCTCTTCCTTATCAGCCAGAGCTTGGATGACTCTTGGATCGGACCGCTTTCCGAAAGGGGCATGGACGCGGTTGTGTATTTCAAGCGGCTCTCACGCGAGCTCTTGAGATGCCATGACAATACGCGTCTTATACAACGCATACTTTTTCTCCAAGATGGACGCCAAGCCTGGGAGCGCGATGACGTGGAGGGGCGCATCCTCTTTTCCGCCCTCAAGCGCCGCTTGGAAAAAAGGGAAGAGGAAGCCCTAGCGCGAGCGCGAGCGGCCTCCATCACGGTAATTGAGGTATAAGCGATGAAATTCAAAGATAGCGAGGCGCGAGTACTCTATATTCTCCTCCGCGTCCTTCCCGGCCTGGCAGTCGTAATGGCCATTTTCTGGACCGGGATACGAGCCTGGGCCCCCGCGGCCGAAGTGGCAGAGGGTATTCCACTCCTGGCGCCTAGCCTCGCCCTCTGCTACGGCCTGCCCCTGCTGGCGGGATTCTGGATCTATTCCGGGCGTTTCCGCTTAGCCTTTTGGCAACCCTTTTTATTGACGGTTTTTCTCATAATAGCCGCGCTCTTTAGGCTTTTGCCGCTTTCTGGGCAAGCCGCGGAATTCTCTCGTTTTTCAAGGGATTTTCTCATTATTATATCCCTACTCACCCTGGCCTTTTCCCTCAGCCTTGGGGCCCTGCTTGCGCGTTTTAAGGCGGCCATCCTGCTTGAGCTCTTCTTCTCTGCCGTGCTGGGCTTCCTGGTAGTGGCGGCCCTGGACGGAGACCCGGATAGGCGCGCGG
>JBGSOB010000196.1:0-3664 GCA_041739325.1 Treponematales bacterium | reverse complement strand
TGAGGAATTGCTGCTTCTGGTCGTAGGGTTTGAAGACCGGCGCCGGGCGTGTTCGCTCTTTCATAAGAAATTTTATCAGGTTTTTTCAATTTTGGGTATAAAAAAGGGGCTATCCTTTTTGGACAGCCCCTTTTTTATTTGCAGGGAGAGGGCGAGAACCCCTAGGCTGGCCGCCTTGCGACCAGCCTGTGAAACGAATTCCTCTCCCTGCTATTTGAGAAAAAGCCGTTCCGAAAGGGACGGCTTTTTTATTTGCAGGGAGAGGAACGAGAAGCTAATACATCATTCCTAGAAGCCAAAGGGGGAGGGCATTCCTCGAGGGATACTCGATATCGTCGCGGATGACAAAATCGGCATTTTTTATTTTCTTGCTCGGTCCGCCCATACCGTACCTGTGTCAAGTACAAAAAAGAAAAAACGTGCCTATCATAGGTACATTATAGCGGCAAGCTGCTTAACCAGAGAAGTCTGGGCTGATGTTCGGCAATTTTTTTTTTGGACTCAAAGGGATGCAGGCTGGCTGGAAGGGCCAGCCCGCTGGCAGCTCTTAGTGTCCCTTTACATCAGCGGCTTGCTTTTCAATCATAGTGGATACGGCTGAGTCGAAGGAGTCTTGGGACTCTGGCGGGGCGCGGCGAGCCTCTTTTTCCAGGAAGCGAGCGCGCTCAAGGGAGAGGGATGCGAGCTCTGCGTTGAGCTCCTCTCTTTGGAGGGCAAGCTTGTCTAGGTAGGCCTTGCGCTCTGAAGGCTTGAGTTTTGCTAGCTCTGGGGGAAGCTGGCTATCCTTGAGGCTCAAGATATCCACCAGGCCCTCCTTGCTGTCTTCAAGGAGATCCCCTCGGCCTTGGATAGCCTTTCCGCCTGAACTTAAGTTGTAGCGGGCCCTGTCTGCCGTTACCGAGGGCAGGGCCTCCGCCGCCTTGGCGATCTTGCCCTTGGACGCCTCTTGCTCAGACTTCGAGCCATAGGCGAGGACGGTCGTACCCAGTTGGGCGCTGAGCTTGGCTATCTTTTCATCGTAGGGCGTAGATACCTCAACCATGTTCCCGCTCTGCTCCAGGGCAAGGTACTCGCCCTTGGCTAGCCGGGCTATCTCCCGCCACACCGCCTGAGTCTCGGCGTAATCGCCGCACTGCACCGTATTGATGATGATGCCCCGTTCCCGCGCCAGGTCGCAGCTCTTTTGATAGGCTACGTCTTGGGGGTAATCCATGTGGGGCGGATAATCCCCTACAAGGAAGATAATCCTGAGGCTCTGCTTGTCCTTGCCCCAGCTAAAGCGGCCAAGGGCCTCATGGAGGGCCTGGTTGACGCTCTCTGGGCCGTCGCCCCCGCCATCGGCTTGGAAGGACTGAAGGTTTTCAAAGACGGCGTCGATGTCCCCTGTCAGGTCAAAGCGCTTTGTGACGTAGGCATCGCCCCGGTCGCGGTAGGAGATAAAGCCTATCTTGAGGCCACCCTTGCCAGAGGCTTCCAGGGCGCTATTGGCTATAGACCAAATCTTGCGCTTAGCCCCCTCAATGAGGCCGCCCATAGAGCCGGTAGAATCCAAAGCAAACACGATTTCGGTTCCGCCGTTTTGGGCGGCTAGGCCTGCCATGCAAGCGGCGCAGAGCGCGATGGCAATCAATCTTTTCATCTGTATCCTCCACGCCATTAAGATGACCCCTGTGCGGAGCTGATTGGTGAAAAAAGGGAAAAAACTTTGTAAAGGATTTGTATGCAATTGAAAAAAAGCCCCGCCGCGCAGGGCTAGGGGAGGTCGCGGAGTAAGGAAAATCTAGGAGGAAGCCGGATAGTATTCAATCCCGTTGTAGGCGCGTTGATAGCCGCAAGCGAGGGCCGGCTCGAGGTAGGGGCTTTCCTGCGCCCTCTGGCCGTTGATCTCCAAGGTGGAAATCCTGTTCCTGCCGGAAGCCGCCAGGCAGTGGAGGATGCGGGAGAGGGCGGGCGCGCAGTCCGGATCATGTGCTGGAAGTTTGACATCCAGTTGGCGGCCATAGGAGCGAGCGACGATAGCAAGCTCCGCCCCACGGAAGGCAAGGAAGACCCCCTGCTTGCGGGGCGGGAGCTCCCAGGGCAGGGCTTGGAGAGCGATGCCGCAGATGCTGGCGGGGTCTTCGGCCGCGAGCGCGAAGATCTCCGCCTGCCGAGCCCCTGCCTTTCCCGGTTCCGCCCCCGGCAAATCCGTTCCCGCGAGGAATTCTTTAAAGGCGGAGCGGCCCATAAACTGGGGGCCCTCTATACCCTCAAAGAAGCGGCCGGCAAGGACATCGCCGGAGAGCTCCATGCGCCGTAGGCTGCGGAAGAGGCTTGCCCAGCGGAGAGCCGGGGCTTCCCGCTCAAGCAGGGCGCGAAAAAGTATGCCATAGCGCCCAAGAAGAATGTGTATGCGTTCACGGTTGAGTTCTTCCCTTTCGAGGGCATCCTGAGTTTTCAGGTCTTCCGGCCCTAAAAAAGCGGCGCGGGGGTCAAACCACTGCCCACCGAGGGGAGGGCCGGAGCGCCAACGGGCAGCTTGAAGCCTTGCCCTTTGACGAAAGCCCTCAGGACGGCGGCTCTCATTATGCTGAAGGCTCTCAGCTTGCGTACGGGGCTCGCCCTCTTCCTCGCCGAGTCCTTTGTTTTCTGGGCTTTCAAGCTCCGCTGCCCAGAGGGTCTTGCTCCGCAGAGCCTCTGGCCCTAGGCAGGCGGCTCGGCCTTCCAGATACAGCCTTTTCAACCGGGCGATGCTCTCCGCAATGCCTAAACCCCAAGCATCCTTGATATCCCAAAAGCCCTGCGGACGTGCGCCTAGGCGATAGGCCTTCGCCTGAGGCGGCAGGGCCTGAGACTCAGATGGCGGGATCTGGGTCGCGCCAGAATCCTCAAGCTCTGCTAGCAGTGCATAGTCGCCGCTCTGGCAGAGACAGTCCCTGCCATCGATGTGGAGGAAGAAAGCGTCCGTCTGCGCGAGGGCTTGGTCGAGGATGATGGGGAGATAGAGATTGATGCGGCTGGGGAGGATTGATTCCTCCCACGCTTGCCGCCGCGCCGGATAGCAGCGCAGGCTTTCCAGGCAGGCAGGGCCGCTCTGCCTGCTCCGCGCCGGGGAGAGAATGCCCTGCTGTCGGGCTAGGAAGGGCGCGAGCTCCGCCGCGGCCTTGGCTTCGATATCAGGGCGCTGCTTGCGGCGTTGGAGGCGATACAGAATTTCCAAATTTTCCCGCTCGCAGTAGAGAGCCTCCGCCTGGGGCGCCTGGGCCCTGTCTTCAGGGCCTGTATCGCTGAGGGCGACAAGGCTCCCATCCTTTTCTAGGATGCTGAGAATTTGTTCCGCCCAGGCGAGAGGCCAAGCGAGCGCCTCAGAGACTTCGGCTGGGCGGAAGGGGCCATAGGCCCGTGACCATTCCCGGCAAAGCCTGAGGGCTTCTTCCTCAAGTGCCGGACTGGCGTAGCTTCCAGATGCCAGGGCGGAGAGCCGAGCGGCCTGGTCGCGGTGTGCCCAAGGTTCTGACACCGAAGCTGCGCTCTTGCCGGCGATGGAGCAGACGATGCCCGAGCCCCTTACGTCATCAAAG
The DNA here is from genome assembly GCA_041739325.1 of Treponematales bacterium. Classification (GTDB taxonomy): domain Bacteria; phylum Spirochaetota; class Spirochaetia; order Treponematales; family JBGSOB01; genus JBGSOB01. Next base: position 104 of record JBGSOB010000196.1, on the reverse strand, counting down.
TTCAGGCCGCCTAAGGCGCAGAGGGCTTTGAGTTCCGAGAGGGGGAGGCTGATCCTGTCTCGGACGCATTCGGCAAGCTCCCCAAGATTCGTGGGCGCGTAACC
>JBGSOB010000158.1:0-9738 GCA_041739325.1 Treponematales bacterium | reverse complement strand
GTAGCTCAGGGCCAGACTCGACATGAGAAGGGTAATCAAAGCGGCAAAGGCTTCGGAGAGATGAATTTTGCGTTTATCTGCCAATGAGGCGCTGGCGCGGCTTTTGAGAAAAAGCTGGGCCGTCATCACATAGAGAATGAGAAAAAACGCCAGTTCCAGGGGCAGGCTCCGTGCCTTTAAGCGGCGGTCTTCCATATCTTGACCGCCTCTTTTCAAGCGAATTATGAGCGCGCTTGGGCTTCCAGATTCGTAGACAAGGGGGGCATCGGCCGCTAAAGAATTGCCCTGCGCCGGGCTTAATGTCTGAAAGAGGCTTTTTTCTGGCCAGGAGAGAAGAATCTTTTTCTGGCCGTTTGCGCTTGAAAAGAGCCGGATAGATTCAAGCTTAGCTGATTCTCCATAGATCCTAAAAAAATCAGTGTAGCGGGAGCGTAGCCAGGCGGAATTGGGAGCAATTCCGCCGGAAGCGAACTCAGCAGGCCTTGCCCCAGCATCCCTCCCCTCATCCAGGGTCCAGGCCTGGAAGTCCTGCGGCTGTAGCTGGTGGGCAAGGGCTTCCGCTTGCACGGAGAGTACCTTGGATTCTTCAGAGAGGAGGCCTCGTTCACTCACGACTGCCATGACTAGACCTGCGGCGAATATAAGCACAGAGAGGCTGAGGATGGCGCGTTGAGAAAGGGCCGTCTCTCCAGGCTCGGGGAGGCTGGAGATGGCGCCCAGGCCGAGGGCCAAAAAGAGGGAAAAGCTCGCGGTTAACAGGTTTGGTAAGCTGTAGAAAGCAGGCCAAGCCTTGATAATCGTTGTGCTGAGGTCCTGAGGAAGGAACTGGAGGGAGGATAGGAGGGGCAAGCTCAGACCGAGCCCTACAAAGCCGGCGGAGAGGATTCCTAGGGGAAGGCTCTGTCCCTGGGCATCTTCCCGGGCTAAGTGCAGGAAGAGAATCCCGGTGCTGATACCCGCTGGAAGGGCAAGAAAGAGCCGTATGCCCATGTCGGCGCTTTTGAGCCCGAAGGGGAGGCTCAAGGCCATGAGGGCTAAAACGACAAGGTGAATCCATGCGGGAATGTTAGCTCTCCCCCTGCGATTCAGTCCCCGCCTTGCGAACTCGAACATTGAGAGGAAGGAAAACCTTTGGAGGCAGAGTGAAAGCACGGCGGGCAGGGATCCGGGATTACTGAGACCGACAAGCCCCGCATAGATGGAAAAGGCCCCAAAGCCGCAGGATGCCGTAAACCAGGCCCATTCACGTCGTATGAAGCGGGCGGATGAAAGGTTATAGGCCAAAAAAGCCGCGCAGAGGAGGAAAAAAGCGTTGGCATAATACAGATAGTCAAGAAAGGGAACCATCCCCCCCCCTATGGTAGCATTAGCCCCTTATTCCCCAGGGCCGGTGATAAACCAACTGCGTCGTAAGTATACCTTTCTATTCAGACTCCCCGTAAGGATAACCGTATAGCGCGTTTGCGGCTCAAGCGGGCTTTTGGGTATGAGGCAATAGGAATTCCTTTGCAGTGCTTGGTCCAGGATAGGAAGGTCGGGAGAGGAGAGCCAGGCTGGAACCTTTGAGCCATCGGGACGGTAGAGGGCAATTTCCAATTCATCGGGTAACTGGCCGCCAAAGAAACTCAAGATTATCGGGTAGCCCGCGGAGCCCTCTATGCCGGATTGTTCAGTCCCTGATGTATCGCCATCTGATGTGACCGTCCCTGTCTCTTTTAGCCCTTGAGCCGGTATGCCGTAATGAAGGGCAACGCCTTTTTCACCCTTGCCGGGGGAGAGAACCTGCTTGCTGCCGTATCCCATTCTTTTGATTGAGAGGCGAAGAACCACTATCCAGCGGCCCTCCCCATAGGCAGACCAGCCAAGACCAATATCGAGCAAGCCGGGGTCAAGGAGGCGAATGCGGTGGAAGAATGTAGATCCGGCGTAAACGGCAGCCCTCTCGGGGCTCGGCCCTTCTATGACGATAAAGTCTCCGCCCTCGCTGTCAGCGTCTGCTTCGGTCAGTATGCTTTCCTGACCATGGTTGGCAATAAATTCAGCGTGGGCAAAACAGCTCTCTGAGAGCTTTGCGTTTCGCCGCAGGGGGAGGAGTCCTGCGCCTCGGCGGATGCGGTTCAGGGCACTCATCACCTTTGTGGCGCTTATGTTTGACGCCGGGCTTGGCGGGCTTATGCCTTGAAGGTTTGCCAGCGTTGCCAGGAAAAGGCAGCACATGAGGATGGGGGAGGCTCTGTTGAAATCTATCATATGGAGATTTTAAACCATTTTGGGAGTATTATCAAATAGAAAACAAAAACATCTGCATATGAACTGGTAAAACCAAAAAAGGGCGTTTGTATAAATAAAGAGGTTCTCCCGCCTCTCCGCAAGCTCCTACAAGCTAGCCTGGCAAGGGAAGAACCTCAATTTCAAAGCATGAAGCCTTTTCCAGGCTATTTTATTTTTAATTCTCCCGCATAGGTTCTCATAATAAGCTTTCTGCCGCTTGCTTGCTTGAAAAGCTCTACCTTGAGATTTTCATAGATGAAGGTTTTAGGCTTTGAGAATAAACCGGACTTTGACTCGGTGAATTCAATGTCTGCAAAATATGTCAGATCCTCTCCCTTCACTTCCGGCTCTGTGATCAAGACCTTGGCTACCTTTACCGGCGCCACGGGTTTTGTTGAAGTTGACATAGCGTCAAAGAAAGACTGGGCTTCCTTTTCCACTGCCTCCTTGATCATCGCCTTTACGTCCTCCGCGGGGGGCAATTCCACCACGCCCTCTTTCTGCTCGTCAACCCAATTGCCGATGACGATGCTGTCATAAATCCATTCGTCGTTGGCGTAGATGTAGGCGAGGCTCGCGTTAAAATCCCGGAAAAAGAAGGGGAACTCTATCCTCACCGAGTATTTGACAATGGCTAGGGTAACTTGGACCTTTTCGCGGATGATAACCTTTTTAGCCCAGTCTTCTGTTTTTTGGGCAGACACCCATGTCCCCTGTTCCCCCTGGATCTTCCAATTGGCTTTCAAATCCGCGGCAGCGGTTTCCGCGCTTGGATAGGGCGCCAAGGCAAAGGCAAAAAACGCCATGAAAAAGAAGAGGGCTATGAAGCTCAGTTTTCTCAATGTGTGAACCATCGTTGTGGCCTCCTAATGCCTCAATTCTAGGCCCGTTAAGCTGGAATTGCAAATAATCAAGCGTACAGCCTTGGCCTTATCCTGAAATACTGGCATGAGAACCATTCCGCATATGGCTCGGGCCGAGACGCGCGCTCCTCATCTCAAGCAAAAAAAGCGCATAGTCGGCAAGGATATCCAGGAACGGCACGTGAAGCTTTTTCAAAACGTGCGTTTGTTCCTCATCCCCGGTAGCGGGCATTACATGCTCAACAGCCACAAGGCGGAATCACTTGCTGCAATCCGGATTTTTTTCAGAGGCGGGGAATAGTCCCTCTTTCTGCCTCAAGAGAATGCGGTCGAGGGCTGGGCCGTCTTTATTCCCAAGACGCATGTTTCCCAGCCGGTCCGTGAGGCAGACGCTAGCTAGGCCCCGCTCGGGATAAATGGCTATACTCGCCGAAATCCCCAAGCCGCCGCCGGTATGGATAAAACGCCGCACGCCGGCCTCTTGCTCCATGCTCCAGCCTATGGCGAAGGTTTTGCCCCGGCCGCTTGCCTGCGAGGTAAAAAAACTTTCCCATGATGAGGGTGAAAGGAGGCGACTATCCTGCCTGATAATTGCGCTCAGGAGACAACTGAAGGCTTTGCGAGTGATGATGAGGCCGCCATGAGAAGGGAAATTAAAATAGAATTGATCTCGTAAGGCTATCCACGGGCCTTCCGACCTAAAGGCGTTTCTGGGCATTGCCAGAGCGAGCATCCAGCGTTGGAGGGGATCTTTCCCAATCCGCGCTCCCGCAAGGCTACCCGCCCGCAGTGGATCGAAGCCCGCATCGGAAGGATCCATAGCCAAGGGTTTGAAGACGAGGGAATCGATCGCCTCCTCATAGCTCCCGCCCCAGGCTTTCTCAATAACCATCCCCAAGAGGGCATAGCCTAGGTTCGAATAGGCCACTGATGTTCCAGGCGCAAACTTCAGCTTGCTTTTAGCCGCCGTTTTCCGTATCTCGTTTTCCCTATCGTATTGCGAATGTTCCTCAGGAAAATGGACATACATGTTTCCGATCACAGGATCGGGTATGCCTGCGCTATGGCTCAGAACCTGACGCAAAGTAATGGGCCAGGAGATGAAGTCTAGGTGTTGGGAAAGCGCGTCATCGAGAGAGAGTTTACCCTTGTCGGCAAGAGTCAAGACCGCTAAAGCCGTGATGATCTTTGCCGTTGAATAAGCGTAGAAAGAGGATGCGGCCCCTTGTCCGTAGCTCTCTTCGAATATCTCGCCTTCCCCATCCAAAAGCGCGTAGGTAAACGAGGGGTAGCTAGTGCTCTTTTCTATATTTTTTATGTAGCTCCGAGCCTGAGCGGTAGGACTATCGCTCGGATGGGATAAAACCGAATCGGTAGCGGGTGGATTTCCCGCACAGGCGGCCAGGGAAATTGCCAATGCGGATATAAGGATCAAGTTCAGGGGCAATAATGTTCGTGGCATGGTGCTCCTCCTTTGGTTCACCCCTATGATGGTTGCAGTAAGAAGTATTTAATGGAATCAATCGAGGGATTGAAAAGGAGCCCCAGGCCTCAACCTTTGGATTGAATCCGCGCCACTACCTCGTAGCGGCCGGTAGATCCCGTTTTTTTGAGTATGCTGTGGATATGGGATTTGACCGTCGCTACGGAGACGCAGAGTTCGTCGGCTATGTGGGCGTTGTCCAGTCCTCGGGCTATGGCGGGAAGGATCTCCCGCTCGCGGGGGGAAAGGCCATGAGTGACGGCGAAAACGTCCATAGCCGCAGTTGAGGGAACGCTCGCCAGTGGGGGGAGGAGGCGAGGAAGAAGGAAGGCTGAGAGGAGGCACCAGGCGAACCACGGAATGGCGGAGAGATAGGTGGCGGGAAGGGCTGCTATGTATCCGCCTCTCTTAGTAATGCCGATAGCGGAGAGGATTCCCTCGGTAAAGCCACAGAGTACGAGGAAGGAGAGCCCCCAGGTTAGGAACTTTTCATGGCCTAAAGTAACTTGGCGGAGGGTGAGGGCGCAGATGATGATGAGCCAGGCAAAGAGGAGATAGTATGCGCCGAGGGCGAGTATAATGCCGGTGTTTATGCGCTGCATGCCCGTGAGGTCATAAAGGAGCCCCAAAGTAAACGCAATAAGCCCCGCCAGGCCGAGCCCTGTCGCCAGGCCATCGAAGAGGCGCGCGTAGCGTGTTCGCAAGAGACTGTGGAAGAAAAAGACACCAGAAAGAATTACAGCTAGGTCCGTGAGTCCATCTACTATCCCCCAAACAAGGGAAAAAAGGGGTGGCGGCGAGGATATGTTGAGCCGGGTGTAGGCCAAAACCAAGAATTCAATGACCGAGAGGCTGAAGCAGCATAGGAAGGCTAGGTAGCGCTTCCAGAGGGCTACCGGCCGCCTCCGCAGGATGTGAATGGCTCCCGTCACGGCCGCGCTCTCAGCGCAGATGATGAGTATGAGGGCGAAGATGGTGGCGTGTCCCTGCATGAGAATATTATAGCAGAAAGGCTCTTGCCCTGCGATACCTCAAGGCCGCTAGGCCTGCCAGGCGCGCAAGAGCCGTTCTAGGCGATCATTAAGGGCGGAGTTGACAATTCTCCGGGCAGGGTCGGCCATATACCATTCAACCGAGAGGCGGACTCCCTCATGAAAGGGAATGCTCGTGCGGAATTCCGGCACCAAGCGCTTTGTCTTACGGTTGTCAAAGCAAACCGACCAGGCCTTGTCGCCCAAAAGGCGTTGGCCGAAATCAGGATCTATGCCTGCAATGTAGTCGGATGGCATATGCACTATCCGCGGCTGGATATCCGGGGCAAAGGCGGCCAGGGCGCGGTAGCTGAGCAGGTGGATGCGCTCCCAGCTGAGGGCTTCGTCGCCCACTATGTTGAAGGCTTCCCCGAGGGCTTGCGGGTGGCCCACTAGCCCGGCTAGTCCCACGGCAAAGTCCCGGCTGTGGGTGATGGTCCACAGCGACTGCCCGTCCCCGTGAACGATAACCGGTTTATCGTCCAGCATTCGTTGCGCGACGGTAAAGTCCTGAGAGCCGAAGGCTGAGGGCAGCCAGCCTACGGAGTAGGTGTGGGAGGGCCTAATCACGGTAAGCGGGAAGCCGCGTTTGCGCCAGGCGGCCCAGAGGATGTCCTCGCAGGCTATCTTGTCGCGGGCATAGTCCCAGAAGGGGTTTGCCAAGGGGGTGGACTCTGTCACGAGGTAGTCGCTCATCGGTTTTTTGTAGGCTGAGGCCGAGCTTATGAAGATAAACTGGCCGCAACGGCCCTCGAAGAGCTTTATGTCGGCGCGCACGTGGTCCGGCTGGTAGGCGATAAAGTCTAGCACGGCGTCGAATTCAAGGCCGCGCAGGGCGGCGCTCGCCTCTTCAAAATCGCGGATATCGGCCTTGAGGCTGCGTACGCCCTCGGGTACCCTTTCCGGCCTGCCGCCGCGGTTTAGATGATAGAGTTCATGACCGCGTTTTAACAGTTCAAGGCTGCAATCCAAAGAGAGATTACCCGTTCCGCCTATACATAAAACCTTCATGAGCCGGCCTTCTCACCGTCTATCGCCTTATCGGATTTGCCAAGCTTTTCAAGCGGCTTGTCCATGTCGCCTAGGCTAGGGGCTATTTCCTCTCCTGCCTTAGTCTGCAAAAGCGATTCGTCAAGGCCGAAGGCCTCTTCCGTCCCGTGCCCGCCGCGCCCGGCGGCAACCGCGTGGATTCCCTCCGGTTCCACATGCACCATGATGTCGTAGACGTCCACAAGTTTTTCCTTGATAGCCTCTTCCACCCGTTCTGCCAAGGCATGGGCCTGGCCAACGTTGAGCTTGCCGTCCACCTCAATGTCCAGGTCTATATCCCACTTTGAGGCTATCTTGCGCATCCGCACCCGGTGCGGCCGCAAGACCCCAGGGACGGTATGCACCGCGTCGAACACCGTTTTGTAGGGGCCGCGCTGGTCTGTGCCGTCCATCAGCTCAAGCTGAACCTCCATAAAAATGGAGATAGATGACTTGAGGACCCAGGCGCCCACTAAGATGGCGGTTATCGAGTCCGCCGCAGGCAGTTTGGCGTATACGGCCACAATCAAGCCCACGAGGACCCCGGATGAGATGATCACGTCGTTGCGCATGTTGGTACCGTTGGCCATGAGCATTGCCGAACCGGCTTTTTTCCCAAGGGAGAATTGGCTATAGGCAAGAACGGACTTACCGAGAATGGAAATCAGGGTAACGATCATAGCTGGAAATTCAGGAAGGGCGGCCTTGGCGCCTGAGCTAAGGTTGTGAATAGCAGAGAGGATGAGCTGGCCGCCGGCGAAAAAGAGGATGAAAGAGAGCACTGTGGTTGCCATGGTTTCTGCGCGGCTGTGGCCCCAGGGGTGCTCGCGGTCAGCCGGTTGGGCGATAACGGATGCGACAGCCAGGCTCATAATGGCGATAATCACGTCGGTAGATGAATCGATGCCGTCGCCCACAACCGCCAAGCTACGGAATGCCAGGCCTATGCCTACCTTGGCCAAGGCTAAAATAGCGTTGCCAAAAAGAGCGATCAGCGAGGCTGTCTTGATGAGCTTGATGCGGTCTGGGCCTTGGGCCTTGCGCTCTTCATTCATGTGCTTCCTCCAGAATCAATCCGCCCAGTCTATGCCGCCGCCTAGGGAGCGTCAAGCGCAAGGTACGCGTGAAAGCGGCATCAGCCTGAACTCAACCGCATGGGGGGCTTTCCCATAGCCCCGTCATAAACTATACTGGAAGGATGAACGACGATCACGGTTTCCAGGGACTCGGGCTTTCCGAGACCACCCTCAAGGCCTTGACCGACAAGGGATTCGAGGAACCGACCGCTATCCAGCGCAAGATCATTCCCCTCTTCCTTTCCGGGGACAAGGACATTATCGGACAAGCCCAGACGGGCACCGGCAAGACGGCGGCTTTCGGCCTGCCCATCATCGAAAAGATCAGTCCCAAGGGCTTTCTGCCCAAGGCCCTCATCCTCGCCCCCACCCGCGAGCTTGCCCTGCAAGTGGCGGAGGAGATCCACTCCCTCTGCGGCACTAAGCCGTTACGCATCCAACCCGTCTATGGCGGCCAGGCGATCGGGGCTCAGATCCGCAAAGTCAAGGATGGCGCCGATATCATCGTCGGCACCCCCGGCCGCGTTATCGACCTCATCGACCGCGGCGTGCTCAACCTTTCCGAGGTAGAGCATCTGGTTCTCGACGAAGCGGACGAGATGCTGGATATGGGCTTCGCGGAAGACGTGGAGAAGATCCTCGTTTCCGTAAACCCAGCTCGACGCATGTTGCTCTTCTCCGCCACCATGCCGCATCGCATTTTGCAGATGGCGGACAAGCATATGAAGAGCTACATCCGCGTGGCGGTGGAGAGCCCGGCCATGACGGCCAGCCTCACCGAACAGCTCTACTTTGAGGTGCGGGAAGAAGACAAGTTCGAGGCCCTTTGCCGCATCATAGACATGGAAGACGAATTCTACGGCATCATTTTTTGCCGCACCAAGGTCCTGACTACCGAGCTGGCAAAGCATTTAGAGCTGCGCGGCTACCCGGCAGAGGCCATTTCCGGCGACGTCTCCCAGGTTCAGCGCGAGGAAACCCTTACTAAATTCAAGGATAAGCGCATCACCATCCTGGCGGCCACAGACGTCGCCGCCCGCGGCATAGACGTTGAAAACCTATCCCATGTAATCAATTTTTCCCTGCCGCAAGATCCTGAGTCCTATGTGCACCGCATCGGCCGCACGGGACGCGCCGGTAAAGAAGGCATGGCCATCACCTTCATTACCCCCTCGGAATACCGCAAGCTCATGTTCATTCGCCAGACTACCAAGGCGGAGATCCGCAAAGAAAGGCTGCCGGAGATAGACGCTGTCATTGCCGCCCGGCGTAAGCGCATTCTCGACAAGCTGCAGCGGGTTTTAGGGGTTCACGCCGAGGTTGGGGCGGAAGCCCAGTCCGAAGCCGATGATGATGAGGCCTTGGAGGACGAGGCCGTCAACGAGGTTGACAGCGAAGCTCTTGACGAGGTCGAGACCGTACCGGTCGTGACGACTCCGTCTATTCACGGTGCAAGCCCGGAAATGGACCCCGCCATCCTCACCATGGCCCGCACCCTCTTATCCGGCCGCGACGCCGAGCAGGTTGTCGCTGCCCTTATTTCCAGCGAGTACGGCAAGGTCTTGGATCGCAGTCGCTACCGCGAAATCCGCTCCGCCGCGCCCGAGCGCACCGGTTCCGCCAAGCTCTTCATGCGCTTGGGGCGCAAAGACGGCTACGATAAAATGAAGCTCATAGAGTTTATCGAGCACGAGGCGGGGGTGGATCGGCGCAAGCTCGGAGACGTGCGCGTCTTTGATTTGTATTCCTTAGTCGAAGCCCCACTGCGGGAAGCCGAGACAATCGTGCGCAAGCTAGCCCAAGGAAATACCCGTAACCTGGTGCGTTTTGACCGCGAGAGCCGTGAAGGCTCCTCGAACTCAGGTCCGCGTCAGGGTGGTTATGAGGGAAGGCCTCGGCCCCCCTACCAGGACAGGGGCGGCCCCAGCTCACCGCGTCGTGACGGTCCGCGCCGGGACGACGGTCCGCGTCGGGACGACGGTCCG
>JBGSOB010000139.1:0-22366 GCA_041739325.1 Treponematales bacterium | reverse complement strand
TGGAGCCCCAGTTTTTTATAGATATCCGCCATACCCTTGTGGGCCTGGGCTGAATTCGGGTTGAGCTCGATGGCGTGGCGGTAGGCGTCCACGGCCTTCTCCCCCTTGCCCTGCTTGCCGTAGAGCCAGGCAAGGATGAGGGCGGACTCCGAGTCCTTGGGATAGCGTTTGCAGGCCGCTTCCATAAGTTTGAGTGCCTCTGCCTTTCTGCCCATGTGGAAGAGGCAAAAGATAAGGTTCTTGGCGTTTTCCGGGCTCTCCGGGTCGCGGAGGGCCATTTCCCGGTAAAGGATAGCCGCCTCGCGATAGGAGCCGGCCTTGCGTAGGCAGAGGGCAATGAGGCGGGTGAGGCCGCGATGGTCGTTTTCAAAGGGAACGAGGGCTTGGTATTCCCTGGCGGCATCTTCCCAACGCTCTGCCTGCTTGAGTTTTTCGGCGTATTCCCGACGAATGCTGGCGTTGTCCGGGTAGAGTTCAAGATAATCGAGATAGGCCTCCTCCAGGTCTTCCGGCGGCCCGAGGGCTTCGCGGCAGGCAAGGTAGGCAAGACGCTCCTGCTCTCGGGAGGGGTCGGCTTCCAGAATCTTCTGGTACCAGGGGAGAGCCAATTCCGGCCGTCCGAGCTCGAAGGTAATGCTGGCAAGGCTTTCCATCAGCTCCAAGTCCGGCCCCCGTTCCTTGATGGCCTTGAGAAGGCGGGGAACGATGTCCAGGTTGGGCTCCGAACTCTTGGCTTCGTAGAGAAGGCTATAGTATTCGATAACGCTCCGGTCTCCGCCTGAGCGGGAGAGCCTGTTTAGTTCTTTGCGGGCTTCCTCGTATTCCCCGCTGGACCAGAGCACGAGGATGAGGGCTGAGCGCAGGTCTGGGTTGTCCTTATCTTCCTCTAAGGCTCGCCTAAAGTGGTTGGCGGCCTTTTCATCCGCCCCCAGGTTGCGATAGGCCTCCGCGGCAAGGGCATGGAGCATGGGGTTCTTGGGGGCCGTCTTGAGCCCGGCTACCGCCGCCTGGGCAGCCTTGCGGAACTCGCCCCGCTGGAGCTCGGTAAGGGCTGTGTAGACCGGCATGTCGGCGGGGGAGGGGGAGTCTCCGGGCAGGGAGGGGATCTCACGTTTGAGGCTCTGCCAGGCCTCATTGGCCTGCTCCACCCGGCCGGCCGCGGCTAAGACGATGGCGCGCTTCATGCGGATAGCCGGGTCTTCGGGACAGCGCAGGATGCAGAGGTCGTATTCCTCCAGGGCCTCTGCCCAGCGGCCGAGGGCGCAGAGGCTTTGGGCGTGGTAGAGATTGGCGTGGATGCCGTCAAGGCCGTTTGCCATGACAAAGCTCAGCATCTGCTCGGCAAGCTCTGTCTGACCCTGGTTGAGTTTATGGATGGCGCTCACTAAAAGGGCGTTGAGGTATCCGCGGTACAGGCGCCCGTCCGCAGGGGCAAGCTCAATGGCGCGTTGGAGGGATTCGACCGCCTTCCCGCTTTTTTTAAGCTTGAGGCAGGCGTAGCCTAAGAGCCCGAGGGCTTGGGCCGAATCCGGGCTGCTCTCCAGGCTTTTCTTTAAGCAAAACGCCGCCTGTTCGGCAAGCCCCAGGGCTAGGTAGGAACGGCCCAGGAAGAAGTATCCCGCTCCCTCCTTTTCACCCCGGGCCAAGTAGGCTCGGAAGGCGGAGATAGCCTTTCCCAGCTCCCCTGTGCTGTGATAGGCGCGCCCAAGGTAGAGGTAGGCCTCTGGAATACCCTCATACTCGGAGAGGAGCTCAAGGAGGAGGGCTATGGATGCTTCATAGTCCCGCGTGCCGCCGAGTTGGATTGCCTTTTCGAACAACTGCTGGGCACGGGTCTCATTCATGTACCCATTAAACCCCAGCGGGGGTAAAATGACAATAAGGGCGGCAAAAAAGAGGGACTCGGCACAGTCTTTGCATGTACATAAGATGTTGATATGCTGAAGGAGTGAAAACTATGCTCTCTGGACTTGGACCGGCTCGTAAACGCGAGCTCCTCATCTTTGGCGGGATTTCGGCGGCGGTTTTTCTCTGCCTCCTCTTTTTTATCGCCTTTTTCGCCTCTCGCGAGGCTGCCCGGCGCCGCCTGGACCTAGAATACCGCGCCTTCCAGATTTCCACCTCCTTGATGGAATACTTTCTCATGCGCTCAGCTTCATCTGACGAACTGCCTCCCGGGGTTCGTAGCTACGGCATCTATGACCAAGAGGGCAAGGCCCTCCGCCGTTCTCCCCTTGCCCCTGGGCGCATAGATGCTGGGAAAGAGAGCGATTCTTTGTGGATAAGCTCAGGCACGATCAAACTCCTGCGTCGTTTAGGCAGGCCGGAGATGGGGCGAATGTGGCGTTTTCGCAGCCCGCAAGCGGCTGAGGGCGCCATGGATGGAAATCCCTCCCTACCAGGCAAGGCACTGCCTGGTAGGGAGGGGGCGACTTTAGAGGGAATCCCCCCGCCAGGCCTTGGGCAGGGGGCCGGACGCGGGGATTTCCTCCGCCGTGGTGGAAGCATCCTCTTTATTGAGATACCCGACGGAGACTATAGGCGCCGTGAGCTCTTTTTCAATCTTGGCGCCCTCGTCCTAGCCCTCGGTCTCTTTGGCCTCTATCTCCTCCTCATAAGGCTCTATGGGCGCACCCTCATTCTCTCCGATAGGGAAGAGCGCAGCCGCGAGCTCATACAGCTGGGGGAGGCGGCAAGAACCCTGGCTCATGAGATAAAAAACCCCCTTTCCATCATAAAGATCCAATGCGACACCCTGGATAGGCTGTTGCCCCCGGAGAGAAAAAGGAATTTGGCCATCATTCTGGACGAGACGGGGCGCCTGGCGGCTTTAAGCGACAAGGTTGGAGACTTCCTCAGATCAGGCCGCGGCCACGCAGAGCCCCTCGACCTGGGCGCCTGGGCCTTGGAATTCGCGGAGCGGAATTCCCTTCCCCCGCCAAGGGCCCTTCCCGGACTGATGGTATTCATAGATCCCAGCCGCCTGGAAAGCATTGCCGGCAACCTTTTAAAAAACGCCCGTGAAGCCGGCGGGCCTATCGAGGGCATAGAACTGCGGCTGGGCGGGGCTCCCCTCTGGGCGCGCCTTGAGCTCTTGGACCGGGGGCCGGGGATTGAGCCGAACACGGCCGCTGACATCTTTAAGCCCTTTTTCAGCACAAAGGCCGGAGGCTCCGGCATCGGCTTAGCCCTTGCCTCAAAATTCGCGAGCGAGGCTGGGGGCAGTCTTGAGTATCGCTCCCGCTCAGGCGGCGGCTCCCTCTTCCGCCTCAACCTGCCCCGTAAGCGCTAAAGGCGGAAGGGGGAAAAATTACGTTGCGGAGCGGGGCCTTTGGCAGTATAGTACAGGCATGCCTAGCCGGGAAGAAAGCGAACATGGATACGAGCGCAAGCCAACGGTTGTGCTTCTGTGCACCATCATCTACCTCTTAAACCCACCCGGAAACTTCATCTATCAATGGAGGCTTTCCGACCAGGGACTCTGGGAATTTACCCTCTCCCTCATAGACGCCGCTTTTAGCCGCTCGGATCCCATGGTCATGATCAACCTTGGCTTGTGGCTCCTCGCGCCCATCGTGGCCCTTGGCCTTTACCGCGTGCGGGTCTGGGGCTGGATACTCTATCTCATTCATGCCTCCGTTACATCGGTTTTAAGCTTCTTCGGCCCCGGCTTTTCCAGCTTCGGTTTGACGACGGCAGCCTTTATCAACCTGCCCTTTTTTGCCATAGCAGGTTATTTCCTTTTTTCAGAGGTTCGCGCCCCCTACTTCAACCCACGCCTGCGCTGGTGGGAACGCAATCAGCGCTATCGCAACGCCATCCAAATCCTTATCGAAGGCAAGGAATTTAAGCTTTTTGATATATCGGTAAAGGGGCTTTTTATCGTGGATCCTGAGGCCGCGCGGCGCAAGATAGGAGACAAGCTGGTTGCCCATATCAGCTTTAGCGATGAGCTGGCCAGCCTCAAAATAGAAGTGATTCGGGTTCATCTCGGCGGTGGCGAATACCCCGCAGGCTACGGTGCCCGCTTCCTCTCCATGGACTTAAGCGCCCGCCGCCTTATTATCGATTATATACGCGATCTCAAGAAAGCGGCCCACGGTGAGGGCCATCCGCGGGTGGCCTAAGAGCCGTGTCCGACATCATCGTTCTGTGCGCTCTCATTGAAAACCCCTGCGGATACCTCATTGCCCGGCGCAGGCCCGGTTTATCGAACGCCCTCTTGTGGGAGTTTCCTGGCGGTAAACTTGAGGGCTCAGAATCCGAGGCAGCCTGCCTGCGCAGGGAATTCAGGGAGGAGTTTGGTTGGGAGATGGAGCCGGGCTCCTTTTTTATGGAGAGCCTCTACCGAAGCCTGAGCGGAACTATCCGTTTGCGAGCCTACTGGGCAGTTTCTCGCGGGGCCCTGGCCTACCTTTCCGACCACGATCAGATTGCCTATGTGAGAGCCCAAGCCTTGCCCTCCTATCCGCTTTCACCGGCGGACATCCCCCTAGCCCAGGCCCTAGTAGCTAAAGAGGATGGAGTCTAGGGAGCCACTTGAGAGGTGGGGGAAGAAGTCGGCGTACATGCCGGCCTCATAGAGCCGCGCCCCCGAACCGGAATTCCATTCGTTTTCCACGTAAAGGGCGGCGTGGCTGAAGGCCTCTATCACCGTGATATAGCCGTCCCCATCTAGGTCTGCCCGTGAGCGGCTGGAAAGCGAGTTTTCCGGCGGCAGGACGGACTCAAGCAGTGCCTTGGTAAAGATGCCGTGGCCGCCAGACTCGTAGGAAAAATCCTGGGCGCCGGCGGCTGAGAGCACTAAGGCCTGAGAGGGCTTTGCCGGGCTAACCATAAAACGCAGCATAATGGGTGAAAGAAGCCGCGGATCCCCTAGCTCCAGGCTTGGAAGAGGGCCGTAGGGATCCTGCGGGCCGTACATTGGGGCGGCAAAATCCACATCACCCTCCACTTGAACGAAGCCCCCTGAGTGGCAGGAGTCGAGGATGCAGATGGTTTGGGTGGCGGCGCAGGTATCTATCCATGAGTGGAATTCGAGGGAGCTTACCAGGTTGGGCATAAGAACGGCGCCGCTTGAGTCTATAGCCCCATAGGGAACGATGTAGTCTACTTCAGCCCCTGCCTCGCCTTCCGTGCGTAGGCCATGGCCTGAGTAATAGAAGACAACGCGATCCACCGATGCCGGAACCGAGGCGATATCTGCCTTGATTTGTTGGCGGCTAGGAAGCTTGCCGGAGGCGAAGGTGGATGCCGTGTTGCCGGTAATGCGGCGGTATACCGTATAGCCTGAGGCTTCAAGGAGTTTTGCCATCTCGTCGGCGTCGTCGTCGCAGTATTGGAGGTTGGGGCGGCTTCCCTCAGGTTCAGTGCTGATATAGATGGAGATGCCATAGACAAAGGCAATCCGCTCGGATTGGTCATTGAATTCACAGGCGCTAAAGACTCCGATGAGGAAGATGGCTCCAAGGGCGACTAAGCAGATGCGGAATAATTTCATGGGCGGGCCCTATATGAGTCTCGGCGTATCCCAAGGCCCAGACCCAGGCCGAGGGAGAGGCCGTCACGCCGAATAAGGAGGGTGAGGGGCACTCTCGCCTCCGCCCTCAGCCGCGCCTGTCCGTCGATGCTCCAAGAAGCGTAGAAGGGCCGTGGCGACTGATCCGGCAACCTGAAGATAAGGCTGACCTCAGCCATGCCAAAGCCCAAGAGGGTGCCTGAGTGGGAGGCGATATGGAGACCGCCGCCCAGTTCAAGGCTGGCTGGGGCAATGCTTTTTACTGGCAGAAAATACCCAAGGCGGAGGGCCCCAAAGGCGGAAGAGTAGCCCCGGTAGCGTAGGCCGGTATCAGAGTAGTTAGAGGGAAGGCTTGCCGAGAGACCAAGGCTCGCTGAGAGGTAGAGGGGGGCGGAAAGGCGGAATCTTTCCTCTGCCTGGCTTATAAAGCTCGCCTGAAAGAGGGCTGTATCGATGCCTCCCAGGTTTAGGTAGCCTAGAGATGCGGCAGAGAGCTCCCGAGAGTGTTGCCCGGGAAGCTCTTGGGCCCCCAGAGGGAGGAGCGCCATGACAAAGAAGACTAGACATGCTATAGTATGGCGTCCCATGTATGTATATAACATGCCGCGTGGAACGCGGAAAATCAAGCTTAATCCCCCCTCTCTGTGCTTCTTTCTGGGCCTAAGCTTGATTATCGGCCTCTGCGGCTGCGATTCACCCGCTTCCAAGCTCAAATTCCCCGAGAATCCCGTGCTTGGCATGAAGAGCCGCTGGGGCGTGGTAAACTCAGCCTACCTCCGCGTTAAGGCTGAGGCATCTTCCCTCTCCGCCGACATCGCCTACCTGCGCCGTGGGGAGATCGTCGAGATACTGGCTACCAATGTCTCCTTGAATAGCCTGGCTGAGGAAAGTGGGCGTTGGCATGAGTTGAGGGCTGAGGGCCTTCGCGGCTGGGCTTATTCAGGCTATCTGCAGATTTTCGACTCCCGGCAGAAGGCCCTTACCGCTTCGGACGCCTTAGGGAAATGAGCTTTATCCTATCCTGGGTCCTTCCCATCCTCATCGGCGCCGTCATTGGCTTTGTCACAAACGATATCGCCATTAAAATGCTTTTTCGCCCCTTGAGGGAAATCCGCCTCTTTGGCATACGCCTGCCCTTTACCCCAGGCATCCTCCCCAAAAACCGCCACAAGCTGGCCCTCAGCCTGGGAAACACCGTCTCCCGCGAGCTTTTGAACGAAGATGTCCTTGCCAAGCGCTTTAACGCCCCTGACTTTCAGGTTTCTGTCCACGCCCAGGTTGAGTCCTTTTTGGGAATAGTCCTTGACTCCAAGCTCGGCGGCCTTAGGTTTTCATCCGGCAGCCCCCTCTATGAAAAACTAAGCCTCATTATCTCTAGCCTCCTGGAAAATATCCTGGGCTCTGAGGGGTTTGAAGAGGGGGCGCGCTCCCTTCTTACCCGCGTACTCGACGGCCTCGGTTCCATCAGCGTTGAAACCCTCCTAGCTGGCAGGGATTCCGAGAGCGTGGCCCGCTCGCTTTTAGACTTTGTCCTTTCAGCGCAGATGCGGGAAAAGACCCTAGCCCGCCTTGAAGGCGGCATCGATACCTGGGCCGCCGGAGAGGCGAGCCTTGGTTCCCTTCTGCCCCTTAATCTAGCCGAGAGTGCCGAGCGCATCGTTCACGCCATCTACCCTGAGGCCTTCCGCATCTTCCTAGACTTCTTGCGGAGCCCGGCCATGAAACGCGAACTGGCGGAAAACGGGAGGGTCATCGTTGCCGACCTCCTCAAGCGTTTGAATACCGTGCAACGCTTTTTCGTTGCCGCCGCCCAATACGACAAGACGATTATGGCTGATATGGACAAAACCATCGCCGATCTCCTTGCCTCCCTTGAAAGGGTGGGCGCCAAGGAGGAGACGCGTCAGCTCCTTGCCCGTCAAGCCGGGGAGGGCCTGGGGGCCTGGGCGGGGCTGAAGCCCGCCGAGATCGAAGCGCGCATACCCGCCTTCCGTGAGCGCATCCTTTCTGCCTTGGGCCGTTTTGCCGCCGCCGCCGCCGAGGAAGGGGGGCGGGAACGCCTTGCCCTGGCCGTGGCTGCTGTAGTAGACGGTATGCGCGGCAAGAGCCTGGAAGACGCTGCCCGCGAGGCGATTGGCATGCATAGGAAGGACCTAGCCGGCTTCCTTGCGGGCTTTGTGCGTTCGGCTTTAGAGTCTGAGCGAGGGTCCCACGCCTTGGCCCGGGGCATAAGCACCCTTATTGCCGAATTTCTCGAAGGCCACCGAGACGAGAGCCTGGCAAGCTTGCTGAGCTTAAGCCCCGCCACGCGGGAAGAGCTCTGTTTAGGGCTTAGGGACAAAGCCCTCGAAATCATCCGCGACAAAACCTCCGACATCCTCCAAACCATAGACGTCAAACGCACGGTAGTGGACAAGATTGATTCCCTGGATATGGAAGCCGTGGAAAAGATCGTTTTAGACGTCATGCGAGAGCAGTTTGCCTGGATAAACCTCTTTGGCGCCGTATTGGGAGGAATAATCGGCCTTGTACAGGCACTCCTCGCTGCACTATTATAAAGATTGGGAATTACATAAACGATGCATACTCCAGTTGACGATCGAAAGCCCTGCCTTCTTGTGGCCGACGATGAGCCACTCCTCTTTAAACTCAGCCAGAAGGCCCTTGGCTCTCTCTATAGGGTAGTCGGCGCCTCAAGCTGCGCCGCCACGATGGAGGCCCTGAGCGCAGAAAGCCCAGCCGTCATCCTTTTGGACGTCTTTTTCCCAGACGGCAAGGGAACCGACCTCTGCCGCGAGATTCGCCAGAAGTCCATGGGCAAGCCCCTGCAAATCGTCCTCATTTCCGGTAGTACCGACGACGCCGTCATTCGCGAGGGCCTAGATAGCGGGGCGGACGATTTCCTTAAAAAACCCATAAGCGATCTAGAGCTGGGTTTGCGCATCAAGGCGGCCTTCATCCGCTATGACTCCCAAAAGCAGTTGGCCGCCGAGTGCGACTACTACAAGCAGGCGGTCAAGCAGGAGGAAGAGCTTTCTTCCCAGCTTCTTGACCGCCACATATCCCTCAAGGAAACCCTTTTGGCGGTAAGCGCCGTCAAGCGTACCCTGGAGATAGCCAACAAACGCTTGGAAACCGTGGCAAACTACGACAGCCTAACCGGCCTCTTAAACCGGGCCAGCCTCATTCAGCGCATGCAACTGGAAGCCAACCGCTCTATCCACGATTCAAGCTCCCTGTGCGGGATCATGGTAGACGTGGACCTCTTCAAGCAAGTAAACGATTCCTACGGCCACCTCGCCGGAGACGCCCTTCTCAAGGCCCTCGGCAAGTGCCTGCGTTCCCAGTTACGCAAGGAAGATTACGCCGGGCGCTACGGCGGCGAGGAATTCTTCCTTATTTTGACGGGCACGGATATAGAGCAAGCGGTGAATATAGCCGAGCGCATGCGTGAGAGGGTCAAGGATCTGCGGGTTGGGATAAGCGAGGGCCGCGAGGTTGGGGCTACGATCTCCTTAGGCCTCTCCCTCTACCGGCCGGCGGAGGACATCAAGGATTGGATAGCCCGGGCGGACGCCGCCATGTATCGCTCAAAGCAAATGGGCCGTAACGCCATCAGCTGTCTCTAAAAAGCCTTAAAACCAAGCCCGCCAGATAAAATGAGCCGCATACGAGGCTTGGCCTTCCTCCCTCCCGCGCGCGTGAAAGGGCCCGCCCTAGATCAAGCTCCATGGCTAGCTCCAGCTCAAGCCCGCGCGAGCTTTCCTGGAAGGCCTCCAATACCCCCTCAGGATTGCTGGCCTTGAAGGACCCTATCCCGGTAATGATGATGCGCTCAAATTTCCCCCTTGCCAAAGCGGCCATAGCCGCCACGTCTTTGTCTGCGGCACAGCCGAAAACGAGGCTCCCTCCCGGCCCGGCAAGGGCAATCCATGTTTCCAGGCAAAGGGCAAGGGAATCCGGGGTATGGGAACCGTCTATGACAAGGGGCGGACGAGTGTCTATAAGCTGAAAGCGGCCGGGGAGCCTTGTGCTAGAAATGCCGCGACAGAGGGCAGGGTCCCCAATATCCGGCCGGATGCGGTCTATGACCAAGGCGGCGAGGGCCGCGTTTTCAGCCTGTACCCGCCCCAAGAGCCCCATTCGCAGCGCAAGCTCCCGCCTTTTCCCCCCTTGGCCGCGGACTTCCAGCCGCGCATCCATGCCCTCCCAGCCCAGCCCCGCAATTTCTGCGCCACAGACATCCTCTCCGTAATGGTAAGGACAACCCAGGCTCTCTGCCCTGGCGCGGATGACGGAGCGGGCCTCTTCCTTCATGCGGCCAGAGAATACGGGCCTGCCAGCCTTGATAATGCCCGCCTTTTCCCCGGCAATGGCCGCAAGGGTGCTCCCCAGGTACTCGGTGTGCTCAAGCTCAATGCTGGTAATGACGGATGCCTGGGGGATTATGACGTTGGTGCTGTCCAGCCTTCCCCCCAGGCCTGTCTCTATGACTGCCCAGGAACAGCCGGCGGCGCGGAAGGAAAGGAAGGCAAGGAGGGTAATAAGCTCAAAAAAGGTGGGGGGACCCAGTTCCTTCGGGGTTATTTTTTCCCAGTCCTTCAAAAGCTGGGTTATTTTTTCCCCTTCCGCAAGGAGTATCTGGGGCTCTAACGCCTTTCCGGCAAGGCTTATGCGCTCACTGTAGTCAAGGAGGTGGGGAGAGGCGTAGAGCCCTGTTTTTTCCCCTCCCTCCTCCAAGATGGATGCCAGGAGGGCGCAGAGGGAGCCCTTGCCCTTTGAGCCGGCTACATGGATGGTTTTAAAGGAATCCTGGGGCATCCCCGTCAGCTCGCAGAGGGTCCTCATCCTGTCAAGGCGGAATACTCCTACGCTCTGCCCACGTTCAAGATTGGCGTAGGGGAGGAAGGACTCAAAGAGGGCGTCTATGCTGGCCATAGGCGGATCCTAGTCCTTCCCCAGCCTCCGGGTCAAGGAAGCGAATTCTCTCAGTTCCCTCGCAAGAGCTGCCGATAGCAAGAATATATGAGCCTAGCCAGCGTGAACGAGTTTTTCCCTCCCTTGCTTCCCCAAAGGGACTACCTCCTAGCCGTGGACTCAGACGGTACCGTCATGGATTCCATGGAACGTAAGCATTCCCGCTGCTTTGTTCCTGCCTTTATCGAATCCTTCAACCTTCAGCCCCGGGCCCATGAGGCCAGGGAGGCCTGGGAATTCGTCAATCTGCGCTCCCGCAGCCGGGGCTTAAACCGCTTTCCCGCCCTCTTAGCGAGTCTTGAGCTCCTCCAGTCCCACCCGGGGCTGGGCTCAGACCCTCATTCCCTCCCCCAGCTATCTGATCTTCGCACCTGGATTGCCGAGGAAAGGCGCTTGTCAAATCCTAGCCTGAAATCCCATCTTGCCCATAGGCCAAGCGCCGAGCTTGAGGCCGTGCTTGCTTGGTCTGAGAGCGTCAACTTACGTATCCGCGAACTCTCGGTATCCAGTCCCTTCTACGGCGCCCAGGATGCCTTGCTCGAGGCCTCGGGAGAGGCCGATATCGTCGTCATCTCCCAAACCGTGAGTGAAGACCTAAAGCGGGAATGGAAGGCTAATGGTCTTGAGGCCCTGCCGCGTTGTTTGGTGGGCCAGGAAGCGGGCTCCAAGCGCGATTCCTTGGAGCGGGCTATAGCCTCCGGCTATCAGACTGAGCGGGTTATCATGGTGGGGGACACCTTCCAAGATTACGATGCGGCTGCGGCCCTTGGGGTGGCCTTTTATCCTATTATCCCCGGTTTTGAGGGCTTTTCCTGGCAGCGCTTCCAGAGCCATGCCCTGCCGCGTTTTTTAGCTGGAGCCTTTGACAGGGCCTACCAGGCCGATCTACTCTCCGCCTTCCAGGAAGGCCTGCCATTACGGCCCACATGGAGCCCCGCCTGCGCGGCGAGGGCAAAGACAAGCCTTGAGCAATCAGCCCCTGAGCTTAGGGTCGCGGTAGGCTGGTAGCCCGGATAAGGGCCCGGTTGCGCTTCCAGGCAAGCTCGCCCAAGCCGGTGGCGCATTCTCGGAGCCTAGCGGCTAGGGCCGTCGCCGCATCCTTACCCAGCCTTTCCTGCATGAATTTTCCAAAACTAGAGCTAGACGCAAACCACTGATCTATCTCCCTCCCGCTTATAAAGCGGGCCTCCGTCCTCTCCTCAATTCCTATCTCAATCTCCCCAAAACCGGCTATTTCCAGGGCCTGCGCGTAGCTTTCACTGCTACCCTTGAGCCCACGGTAGAAATCCTCCTCAGCCGCGAGGAAGGCCGGTTCAGGTTCCGCGCCACAGGCAATCAGGATGTCAGAGAGACGGCTTCCCGCCCCGGCAAGAATTTCGCTCAAGGAGAGCTTGGCTCCCGGCTCAAGATAGGCCCAGAGGGCGCTTAAGAAGCCCTCCCTAGCCGGATGTGGGGGCAGGGCGTTTCTTCCCAGGCATGCCTCAAATGCCTTTTCCACCGGGTAGCCGCAGAGACTGCCCAGCGCCCCTGCTTGGGCCTCCAAATTTTGCCACTGGCAGGCATTGATAAGGGGGCGGTGGAGAGCTGAGAGTTTTTGCCCATAGTCGGCTAAGAGGCTTGCCTGCTCTGCTTCCCAACAGAGACCTAGGACCTGGCCCTCGGGGGCGCGGCGCAGTGCTTCCCAGATGACAAGGCCCTCACCGGCGCCAAGGACTAAAATGCGGGAATGTGGGGCTATCTCTAGGCCCGCGAAGATGGCGTCCCTGTCCTTTGCCGCCTGGGCCCCGTTGCGCTCGGATAGCCTTTTGAGCCATTCAAGTTCAGGCGCCGCTCGGCCTCCTTCTCCCTTGCCCCCGCTCTGGCCCTCCAAGGCGGCGCTTAAGGAGAGCTCGCGACGCAGGACAAGGTCCTTTGCCGCCTGGGCTTCCCAGCCTATCTCTGAGGGTTGGTAGAATACCCGCCCCAAGAGGGCGCGGGGCAGGTAGGCCTGGGCCGTCCAATGCTCGCGGAAGGCGTGGGGGTAGGAATAGCCCTTGCCGTGGCCCAAGCCCTCGGCGTCGCGGCTGGGGTCCTTGAGGTGGTCGGGGACCTCCGTCTGCTCGGCTTTCACTGCCTCCAGAGCGTCGAAGAATCCCATCACGGAATTGGATTTGGGGCAATTTGCCAGGTAGAGGGCGGCGTGGGCAAGGTGGAAGTTACCCTCCGGAAAGCCGATGCGCTCAAAGGCTGCCGCGCAGGACTCCACCACGCCGATCGCGCCTGGGTCGGCAAGGCCCACGTCTTCGCAGGCAAGGATGAGCATGCGGCGGAAGATGAATGCCGGGTCCTCCCCGGCGGCTACCATCCGCGCCAACCAGTAGAGGCCTGCGTCCGGGTCGGAGCCGCGCAGGCTTTTTATAAAGGCGGATATGACGTCAAAGTGGTAGTCCCCATCCTTGTCGTAGAGGATGGCTTTGCGCTGGATGGATTCCTCCGCCTCGCGCTTTGCTATGCGGATCTGGGCCCCCTCTTCAGGCGGCCAGTCCGGCAGGCTTGTTTCCACCGCCAGTTCAAGGGCGTTCAGAAGGCTGCGCGCGTCACCGGATGCCATTTCCACCAAGTGCTCGAGCGCCCCCTCCTCAAAATCGATCTTCCACTTTCCGTAGCCACGCTCCCTGTCTTCCAGGGCATGGCGCGCCACGAGGAAGAGCTCCTGTCTGGAAAGGCATTCCAAGCGGAAAATGCGCGAGCGTGATACTAAGGCGCGGTTGACTTCAAAGTAGGGGTTTTCCGTAGTGGCGCCAATGAGGATGAAGGTGCCGTTTTCCACCCAGGGCAGGAGGGCGTCTTGCTGGGCCTTGTTCCAGCGGTGGACTTCATCAACGAAGAGGATGGAACGCCTGTCGTAGAATTCCTTTTCCTTGCGCGCTTCCTCGATGGCCGCGCGGATGTCGGCAATACCGGTGAGAACGGCGTTGAGGGTGATAAAGCGACCCTTGGTGCTGTTGGCGATAACCCGGGCCAGGGTCGTCTTGCCCGAGCCCGGCGGGCCGTAGAAAATAAGGGAAGAAAGCTGGTCGGCTTGGATGGCCCGGCGCAGGAGGCGGCCCGGGCCCAAGATGGGGTCTTGCCCCACATATTCCTCCAAGCTTCGAGGCCGCATCCGCGCCGCGAGGGGCTCGCCGGATGCGGAGCTTGGCTGGGAAAAGAGGCTTGAGTCAGGGCTCACCTTATTCCCTGTCCCAGCCTCCCCAGGTTCCGCCGGCGGCGCGGATATTGGACCAGAGTCCGTTTCCGGCCGTGCAGGCAAAGAGGGTCATGCTGCCGTCTGCTTCCTCGAAGGCGTAGAGGCGGCCGATTGAAGCGGAGACGAGGCGGGTTTCATAGTTTGACCAGGTTGTGATGTTTGCCTGGCTATCCACCGTATTGAGCACGCCGATACCGCTGATGCTCTTATCCGCGGCCGGAGTGAGGATGCCGTAACCGCGGGCCGAGGCGCTCTTGGTGCTTTGGGTTGTTCCACCCTTGTACTCGAGGCTCGACTCGGATGCGCAGACGATAACCGGGCTTCCCCCTTGGTTGGGGAGGACAAGGGCATCGGTAAAGTTTGCGTAGCCACCTGTTGTCGTACTTCCTAATACTGAAGGAGCGCTTGCCTCCCAGGAGCCTCCCGCCGTGCGGGCATAGATAAGGCCGGGGGTGGAACCCACCAGCTCTTCCCCGGAAAGGAAGGAGCCAGAACCTGTGCTTATGATGAGGCGCTCAAGCTCGGGGGAGTAGGAGACAGATTTGAGGCTTTGCCCACTTGGCATACCCGCCTCACCGCTTAGGAGGGAGAAGCTCGCCGTGCCGGCTAGGTAGTCGATACTGCCGCGGTAGAGGCCGGAGCCGGAGACAAAGAAGTAATTCGTGCCGTCAAAGGCGCCGGAGCGGAAGTGGCTTATCTGGTAGGGGTCGGTTTCCAGGTAATCAAGCTCTACGCAGGGTACGGCCGCGCCGTCGCGGATATAGGAAAGCTTATACTTTATCGCCCCGCCTGAAAGGGTTGTTTCCTTAATGCCCACGAAGATGACCCCGTTGAGGCTAAAGAGCGAGGTGACTTCCCGCCCAAGCCCCTCGGCAGAGGCGTAAGTGGCGGAATCAACGGCCGTCCAGCCGCCAAGGTCTTCACTCACATAAAGTCCTAAGCTTGAAAAATCGGCGTTGAGCCAGGCGGCGTAAAGGTGGGTTTCGGTAGCGGCAATCTGAATGCAGCGCTCGGCTTGGTCGGGCAGGGCGGAGGAGCCGATGGCCGTCCAGCCGTTTTTCTCAAGGTTGAGCCCGCGGCTGTAGATATAACCGGTTGCCATATAGAACCTCTCCTTAAAGCGTAGAACCACCGAGGGACTGGCTTGGCTTAGGCCCGCGGTGGAAAGGGCGCCGATGGGCCTTTCTTGGGCAAGGCTGGAAAAGAGTCCGATGGGGCTTTCCTGGCAGGAAAGGACAAGGGCCGAGAAGAGGAGGGAAGAGAGGATGATGCCCAGGATACAGAGTGAAGGCAGGTTTGCCTGATTATTTTTGCGCACGGCGGACTCCTTGCTGCTACAGATGGTTGATGACGGAGAGGTTCACCGTCAGGAAATTTCCAAAATAGTTCTGGCTGGGGTCGGCGTAGAACTGCGGAACCCAGAGATAGGAGAGCATGCCGCCGAAAGACCATGAGGGGCTGGCGCGGTAAAAGATACCCAGCTGGGGCTTGAGGACGGGATCGACATGAATGGCGTCTCCCAGTTTAAAGATAGCCCCGCCGATACCAATGCCGATGGGAAACTCAAAGGGCATGCGGGTTGGTAGCCAGGTAGCCTCAAAACTGAAGGGCACGGTGTAGAGGGTCCTGCCGGCTATCGTCCCGGTAAAGGAGGCCCCAAGCTCACCGCCCAAGGCAAAGCCGGTTGAAACGAAGCCCATGTAGCGTAGGGAGAGTATCCCGCCCACGTAGAGGTTGGTTTTTTCTATCGCGCCGGTGGAAAGATTGTTGAAAAAGAGGGGAACGAAGGCCCCTAGTTGTATGGAAAAGAGATTGTCACCCCGTTTAAAGGAGTTTTCGTTGCTACCGGTCTCAAGGATGGTAGTCGGCTCCTCGCTCAGGGAGTCATCAGAGCCTTGGCCCTCTTGGGCGATGGCGCAGGGCAGGATAAGGAGGCTCAGGCAAAGGAAGAGGATGCTGCGGAAGGGCGTATTCATGTTCACCTCAATTTTCTCGTTGATGCATAGACGACACGGACTATAACGACGATTCAGCCCGGAAGTTACAGGTGGCCACTATATCATGCTCAAAAGTCAGTGGCTAGCGCCCGGTTTTTTTGAGCCTGCGCGAGGCCAGGCATTCCCAGGAAAGCCCCTCTTCCCAGCCTATTCCTCCCGCCTCCAGCTTATAAAGCTCAAGCAGGAGATTGCGTAGGGGAATGGGGCGGGTATCGGAGCTTTCAAAGCCTGGCCTTTGGCGGAAGCCCGCCCTGAGGGCAATGCCGGGAGGGATGGGCCAGGGCGAGGCGCTGGGCGGAAAAAAGCCGCGGGCTTCTTCCAAACGCGAAGCGGGCTCAAGGCTCAGGCAGGAGCCCTCTAGAAGGGATGCCGGGGCTTGGGCGATAAAGCCGCCACTAAGGAGCTGTGCGACCCTGGCTAAGGAAAGGCGCGCCGGCTTTTCTTCCAGAATCGCAAGGACAATCAAGCAGGGCAGGGCCACAAGGAATTCCCCCGGGCCCAGGGGACCACTGCGGGCACGCATGATGCTGGCCGGGGCAGATGAGGAGGGGCTGAGCCCAATGAGGTAGAGAGACCTAGGTTCTTCCTGAATCCTCATCATACTGTTTTTCAAAGCCCCCCACCTATGCTATCCTAAGGGCAGGATAACTGTAAAGGAATCAAGATGCACAGTAGCCTAATCGCTCTACGCGCTCCACACGGCCTGCGGGCCCAAAGCCTCATTCTCATAGGCGCTCTTCTTTTTGCCTCTTGCTCAAAACCCCAGGCCCAGGGCATAGGCCTGAGCCTGGCTTCCGGAAAGATGCTTTTTTCCCGCCTTGAGTCGGGAATGGCAGGGGCGGCCCAGGGAAGGCTGGGCGTCGGCTTTAGCTCCTTCGTTTTTCCGCCCCAGGAAGGCCTGAACCAGGAGGGGCGGCTCGAGCTTGAGTATTCTACCCAAGCAATGGGCAAGGCCGAGTTGGAGATAGAATTTCTTCCCTCCGGGGAAGGCTGTGCCTCCCCTCAGTCCTACCCCCTCCCCCTCTCCCCGCGCAGCGTCATCCTCTCCCTTCCCCTGGCCGCCGGCATGAGCCTCAGCCGCCTTGCCTTCCGCCTTGAAGGCCCCGGCGCCCAGCTCAGGGTTCATAGGCTCAGCATCCTCCCCGATGATGATTTTGTTGGCTATGAGAAGCGAGGCGATATCCTCCGCTTGTCACCGGCTCTGCGTATCGAGGCCCCGCAGGATGGCCTTCAGACCCTCAGCATCCCCCTAGAATCCGGCGGCCTTGGCATAGCCGAGCTTGTTTTTGCGCAGGGCCAGTCCGGCTCCACCCAGGCCTGGATAAGCGCCCCCGGCTTAGGCTCAGGTATCCGACTTGAACCGGGCCCCCTCTCAGGACCCCTCTCCCTTCCCTTTAGGCAAAGTAGGGGCGGCGAAGTCTCCCTATCCATGAAGGATATCTCGGCCCTCCTTTCCCTCCGCCTGCGCCGCGCGGGTCCTGGCCCCCTGCCTGCAGATCCCTCCCGTATCCTTGCCTGGACAGAGGCGGACTTCCGCCACCCTGGCTACGAAATCTTTAGCTGGGACGCCCATCCGGAGCTCCTCATCCTCCTCTTCCGCGACTACGCCCTCCAAGACGATTTTCTCAAGCGGCTTGCCTTTTACGTAGAAAAAGATGGCTTTCGCGGCCGCCTTGCCCCCAATGAACAGATTGCCCCTTTGCACGGCTGGAACGCCCACGATTACCGTGCCCGAGACCTCGCCCGTTTTTTTAATCAGGCTGAGGAAGAAGGCTTTACCCTCAACCCGGAGGAGCTGGTCCTTCGAGGGCTTTTGGAAGAAGAGGGAGTCATTCGCGCTTCCGGCGCCTCTTGGCTGGAGGGAAGGGGGGCTCTGCTTTCTGTGAGCCTGGAAACAGGCCCCAACATGCGGCGGCGCTTCTTGGTTCACGAGTGCGTCCACGGCCTCTATTTCACAAACCCGGAATTCCGCGCCCGCGCCGCCGAACTTTGGGAAGGGGCTGAGTCTGAGCTTAAGGACTATGTCTTGGAATTCTTTGATTTCAAGAAATACGATTTGGAAGATTCAGACCTCATGGTCAATGAGTTTACCGGCTACTTCCTCCAAAGCCCCGCCGATGAGCTTGCAGACTACTTTGCCCTCACCGTCTCAGGATTCCTCGATCAAGACAGAAAGGGCGGGGGACGCTACCGCTCCTTCGGACAGTCGCGCAAAAGCGGCTTCCGCAATCTAGCCCTCAAACTTGACGCAAGCTTTTATGAACTCTTTGGCCTGAACGGTGGAAGGGTTTGGCGCGCCTTTTAAACTAAAGGCAGTCTTTGAGCCGCGAGAGTGTCCACTCCCGCGTTTCCACCAAGAGCTCCCTCCCGCGCAGGGAGGATAGCTCTCGCGTGCGAGAAAGGGCCGCGGCCTGGGGGAAGATGGTCGTCCAGATGTCGCGTTTTTCCTCTGGCAGGGATCTGATGTATTCAAGCGGCCTCTCATTGCCTGAGGGTAGCTCGAGGGCAGCCAAGGACTGAGCGTAGGAGGCAAGGAAATCAGAGGAACTGCCTTTAGCCGGCCCAGGGGCAAAGAGCTGAAAGGCATCCTCCCTGAGCGGCGGAGCCTTTGAAGGGAGAACGCGAATAGCCGCTCCCTCCCCACGCAGGGGAATAAAGCGCGCGCTTAAGGAAGCGCTCGCCTGTTCAAGGTGCTGGCGATAGGCTATCAGGGGCTTTGTCAGGTAGCGATAGCCGAATTCGTCTTCCTCGCGGATAAGGCTTGGGTTGCGGAAGAGGAAGTCCGAGAAGTGGGCCTCCAAGGGCTGGGTGCGGCTGGAACGGATATCGAAGTAGCGATAGATATAAGTCCCGCGGGCGTAGCTCTTGCCGCGCGGATAGGAGAAGTCCGCCCCATAGAGCCTGATCTCCCGCGCGCCCAAGCGAGAAGCTAGGGAGAGTGCGGCGTGGGTTACGTTCCCCCCCGATGTGTCCAAGCTGGGGAAGGAGCGCCAGTGGCCCGCGATATAGCGGCAAAAGGGATGGCCCGAGGAAAAAAAGTGGAGGGGAGAGGCCAGACGCGCCACCAGGGGCGGGCTAGCAAGGTCTATCACCAGGGGGGTGCCCTGAGGGTAGCCCTCCATAAAGTGGTAATAGGAAATCCTTTGGCAATCCAGGGTGATGATGGCCCCCGGCGCTATCCCGGTTTTGAGGAAGAAGGGCAGGGTCGTGTCGGTGGCAATGAGGAAGTCCCCTTCTTTGATCCGCCTCTCTATCTCGCCGGCCTGGGCTTCCAGAGAAGGGCCGGCAGCGGCAATAAGAACCCGCCTTTGACTCTGGAGGGGCCGTACAGATTCCTCGGCCCGGCGCAGGTTGCCGATGGTGTTTTTAAACCATATCTTGCCGAAGTTGCTCTGCACGGTGTAGTCGTCCGAGATGCGCGCCAAGGCGGCGTGGACGGATTCGGAAGCCGCCTCAAAGATATGCCGGTCCAGGTCTACCCGAGAACGCAGGGAAAGGCTCTTAAAGTCGCCGGATATAAAGGGGATATAGAGGCTTAAGAGCCTAGCCTCTATTTCCTCAGGCTCGGGGTCTATGAGGATATGGAGGCGGGGGTCGGAGAAGATGTCTGAGACTTCGATGCCGGATACCGCGGCTCTAAAGATATCCATGCCGAAGTCGATGACAAGGATAGCGCTGCAAGCGGGGCTGGCGAGAATCCGGCGCAGGTGATGGCCCCCGCCAAAGCCGAAGACGAGGAAAAACCCCGCCTGAGAGCCGGCATCAAGCATGCGCTCCGCTTCACGCTCAGGGTCAAAGAGGGAGTGGAGGGGAAAGTCCCGCCCCTGACGGCGGATAGATGGCACCCCGAGCCCAGTCTTTGAAACGTGGATGGACAGATCCGGGGCCTCATCGATGTAGCTTAAGCGGCCCCCCAGTTCGCTCTGCCTCAGGGAGAGGGCGAGCATATTCCTCTCATAGACGGACCTAAGCCCCATCCTGTCCCCCTCGGGCCGCCCCAAGGCGGTCCATACGCGCAAAAAGCTCCCGAGCCGCCTCTTCCATCCCCCTGAGGGCCTCACGCCTCAGCCCCGCATCAGAGCGCCTCAGGGCCTTCCCATACTTAAGGAGATGTGACATGGAAAGGCATTCAAGAACCTCAAATACCCCGTCTCCGCTATCGATCCTGCCCTCAATTCCAAAATCCTTTTCTGCATAGATTCCTGCATCGAGCTGGGCAAGGGCCGAGCCTAGGAGAGACTTCGCCCTGGCAATAAGGAGCTCAGCCCTCTGCGGGCCTTGTGTCGCGGCCGCTTTCTCTTCACGCAAAATGCTTTCAAACCGAGGGCCGCGGGGAGAAGCACAGAGGGCCTCGAATTCCCCCCTACTCAGCTGCCTTAAGCCCTCTAGGGCGGGGGCGGGGCTCTCCATGCGATAGAGCCTCTTCTCAGAGCTTCCCATCCGCCCAAAGTGTGCGGCGTAGCTTTCCAATTGGGGGCTCTGCCTAAAGCCTGCGCGCCCTCTGCCATAACTGGGAATGATGCGCTCAAAGGTCTGGGAGTAGGCGGGGCGGAGGCGGCTTGTTGCTTTTTCATGGAAGGCGTCGAAGGCCTGGGGGCGGCAATGGGAGCGCAAATCTTGGCTTCCCATGTCCAAGCCTGCAAAAATAATGGGGCCGCGGCTCAGGCGCAGGCAGACATCGAGGGCCGTCGCAGCAACCGTGCCGCGGGCGCTCAGTCGCAGAGCCCCCAATCCCAGGCATTCGAGTAAGGCGCTTTGATAGCTCCCGCCCTCGGTGATGGGTATGAGGGGAGAAGATTCCAAGAGGGGGCGGGGGAGGGCTGCCTGGAGGGGAAAGATAAGGGGAATCCCCTTGTGCTTTTCTCCCTGGAGATGGAGGAGGGCCCAGTAGCCTGGATCGCTTGAGACGATGCAGTCAGGCTCTATGCCCTTCTCAGCCAAGGCAAGAAGGGCAGAGGAAAGGGCGCAGAGCACGAAGCCCTGGCGGTTTTCCTTGATAAGCGCAAGAGAATCTTCCAGGCTCGGGCCCGAGGCGGCAATAAGGATGGGCCTGGCGGCTAGGCCGGGGCCCATTGAGAAGAAACGTCTTCCCAGCGCAAGGTTTTTTAGGGGGCGCATGAGGAGGGGGCGCCCGAAGGCCGCTAGGGCATTTACCGAGCCGTTGAGGGTAAGGACGGCCTTGCGCAGGCCCTCACGCGCCATCTCGCATACCTGGGGGAAGGCAGCCTCTGCCGGTGCCCAGCTGAGAACCTGCAGACCCTCAAGATCGCGGGGATCGAAGCGGGCAAGGATATAGGCGTCCGGGCCTTGCCCAGAGTCCGGGTACCAGGCATCGAGCCGCCTGCCATCGGGTCCCGCAAGCTCCTTTCCTCGAAAGCCGCCGTCCAGCTGAAGGCTTAAAAACTTTGCCTCCGGCCGCCTCCGCCTCAGGGAAAGCTCTAGATAGCCAAGACAGCCGCCGATGACGATAAAGTTGCGGGCGCCCTCCTTGAGCTGGCCATCGAGGAAGCGCTCAGCCTCCCGCGCGGGGTCACGGCTCGAGTGTAGCCACGCCTGCGCCACGCGGGCGGTGAGGAAGCCCCCCTCTGTGCGGAAGATGTCGATCATCAGCCGAGGAGCCGCTCTTTCTCAAGGAGGGCCTGGAGGGCCTGCGGAGAGTCGTTCAGGTCCACGCTCGTTTCCGGAATGAGGCTTACCTTGTCCAGGCTTGAAAAAAGACGGGAGAGGGTTCCGGCCATCCGGTGGAGGATGAGCTCGGTGTCCGGTTTTACCTGGGAGGATATGAGCATACCGATTCTAAAGTGGGGAAGGGCCAGCATCGATCCGGGGGGTGCGAGCATCCGCGACAGTGCGGCAAAGGCCTCGGAGTAGAGACGGTAGCCGTCCGCCTGGGGGTTCTTAGCCGTTATCGCCTCAATGAGGGGCAGGAAGGAAAAGACGACGTAGACGGATTTCTGTGCCCGTTGCGTGGCTGCTTTCAGAAGCTCAAGGAGGGCCGCGGCCCCGCCCTCAGCCCCGCCGCCCCCGGCTAGCTGGCTGGAACCGAAGCGCTGGGCGTGGATGGAAAGCCTTTCTCCGATAAAGGCCTTGAGCATATTCCATTCCATGGGTACCGCTTTGTCTATGCTCCAAGGGCGAGATTCCACCGAGATGAGGTAGGCGCAGGCCGCCTCCCCGTAGGGTATGGGAATGATGCGTAGGGCCGCAAGGCGCCTGTAATCTGAAGAGGAAAAAAACATGCGCAGCGGGGTGCTTTCTTCTCGCGTTAAGGCCACGGCCCTGCCTGAGCATGCCTGAGAAAGGATTTCCGCGGGAAAGCGCATGCGGTGGGCGCTGGTTCGGTCAAGACCGGCTAAGGCCGTGGGCGCGTAGAGGCCGGTAAGGGGGTCGGGGAGGAAGAAGCCCCCGGCTTCCATCGCTAAAATGTCCTTGAGAAGTTCAAAAAGCACAACGGGGTATTCTACGCTTAAGGGAAGGGCGTCTATCGCCCCCGAGGCTTCATCGATGTCAAAGTCCGGGAAATCGATACCGCCCGACACCGTCTCTTCAAGCTGGGGCCGGGCCGGGCTTAGAAAAGCTTCAGGGTTTTTTTTTTAACCGGGGCTTCCGGGGCCTGGCTTTGACCGAGGTTCAGGGCGCGGAAGAGGA
>JBGSOB010000093.1:0-2124 GCA_041739325.1 Treponematales bacterium | reverse complement strand
CGCATGACGGCATTTCCAGCCACACGGATGCCCTTGCCGCAGCCCCCTGAGGCAATACCACGGTCATGAGGACAGTCTACCCCCACCCCGTCGAGCTGTCAAAGCCTAATATTAGGCTCTGACCGCCCTCCCCGCGGCTTGAGGTCATCTTCTGGCCAGAATATCTTCACCCCGGAGGTCCCCACCGCAGCGTGGACAGCCCATGGCCTCGACCTCATAGACTTTCTTCAGGAGCCTCGCCCAAGCTTTGCGCCTGGAGAGATCCGCAACCTCAAGGGTCTCATCTGAATCCGCGGGAAGGCCATCGCCCTGAATGCTCTCCCGCCCATACCACTTCCCAGGAGCCCGTCCCCTTAAGGCCGGCCGCTCCTTCCAAGTGCCCAGCTCACGGGAGGAGTACACTCCATAGCGCCTTACAAGCTGTTTCCCCTTGGGTGGAATGTGAAGAGTGATCCGCGCGATGAATTCCAGACTCTCGAAGCTCCGTAATTCGCCTTTATATTGCCCCGTCTCCTTGGCCGTCCAGCTCACCTCGTCTTGGTCAGGGTTCCAGGCGACCTTCTCAAGGCTCACCGGTCCCCTGATGATGTACTGGGCCAAGTCCCGTCGAGAAGCATCGTCATATATCCTTGCGCCGGATTCGATGGAGAAGCCCGAATGCTTCCAGGACCTGAGACTCCGAGCGAGCTTGTTGTTCAAGAGCTTCCGGTCTTCGAAGAACAGAATCACCCCCTCACGCCACAGCCTGCACAGCCCCTCACTTGCGCCAAGGGGGATAAAGACAAATCGGTCCCATTCGTCGAAGCCTCCTTCCAGCACGATCGTATGCCAGTGTGGGTTCCAAACCGCGAATTCTCCAAAAGTCTGGTGGCTTGAAACCATCCCGGTGATGATTTTTCGACCGGCCGCTTCCGAGTAGTAGTCGCTTATCAGCTCGTAGATGAGCCGCCCCAGATCAGCGTAGAGGCTTCTATCATGCTTGCGGAAGGCCCTGAGCATGCTGGGGATGGTAAAGACAAACTGCCGGTGCTGAAGGCGCAACAGAAGGTCATCCGCGAGGTACTCCCCCATGAGGAGGGTTCTCTTCTGGGCGCAGGAGGGACAGAGGAAAAAGGACTTACATGAGAATGGACGGAAATAATCATAGCCGTACGAGCCGCATTTGATGCGGGCGATGCCCCGCTCCCAAACGCCGCAGACGGAGAAAGCCTCAGATGCCGCACGTATGAGCTCACGTTGAAACCGGCCGTAGACGGAGGCGAATCTGCCCTCCCATGCTTCCTAGTAACCGGAGAAAAAAAGAAAGATGGGAACGGAAGCTCTACAAAGCTCATGGATGATGGATTTCTAAAAAGAGGCTATTTGCCAAAGGCCTGTACCGACTATCAGGGTCGACTCCGCTTCCATGATCACCTCTATGATGAAGGTAACGGCCATGACGTGGGCCTCCACCACCATGAGTATAGCCATGCCGCGGAAGGATAGGAGGCTTTGAAGAAAGGAGGGCTTTTCCTTAAGCCGAGCCTTCCAAGAATCCACTATTTCATTCATTTTTCCAGCCATGAAAAGAGACTCCTTATAGAAAAAATAGAATCCTGTGCAAAGAGCTAAATCATAATCCCGGCTGATGGCCGGGTCAAGCAAAAGCGGCATCTAAAATCAGGCGGTAACGCCGCAGAGGAAATTCATCTCTTTATGAACCTTTTTTTTATCCCGAAATTCATTCGTTGGTGGTAGCGCAAAAAATCCCGAACTTCGGATGATCATTCCTGAGGGTAGCCTGAAGCCAACTCGAAATCAATTCCCAGAGTATCGACATCCAACGGATGATAAAGAGCTTCTGATTCATCGAAAGACCGCGCGGGCAAGCATAAAGAAGTCGCCGGATTCGAACGCCCCGGGTCAAACGCGCTAATCTGCGTCCTGAAGAAGGAAATAATCGCGCACACCAAAAATAACGCCTTCGCCAAAGCTACAACGCTGCGGGTCCTAAAAGGATCATACTTTACACTTTTTCCTTACACCAGTGTAAAGCATGATCCTTTAGAACTGGTACTTCTCCAGGTCATACACCTTCATGGTTCGCTCGCAAAAATAGCCGAGCGGCACATGACGGTAATACAC
>JBGSOB010000092.1:0-3523 GCA_041739325.1 Treponematales bacterium | reverse complement strand
TGTATTACCGTCATGTGCCGCTCGGCTATTTTTGCGAGCGAACCATGAAGGTGTATGACCTGGAGAAGTACCAGTTCTAAAGGATCATGCTTTACACTGGTGTAAGGAAAAAGTGTAAAGTATGATCCTTTTAGGACCGCTCGAGAAGCTCCACAACTGCCGCCCATCCATGGCAAGGCCCAGTTCGAAGGACTCTTTTTTAATAACGAGAGGCGATTTTAACTTCAATGTATACTCCTTAGGTGACTTTCACTTTTTACGTAAGCATTAGGGAAGGTATTCATCGGCCCCGATATCAGGCGCACCCGAGCGAGGCTCTCCGTCGCGGTCGTCGACCATGCCTGGTATGCTCAAGCCAGCGTCTATGCAGGGACTCCCCGCGCGCAAACGGTAGCCAGGGTCAAGGAGGGGATCTGCCGAGATGCTCCGCGACTCGCCGCCGAGAAGGGCCTTCCACTCGGAAAAACCTAGGGCCTCCCAGCCGTCTGCTCTTTCGTCCTTGAAGCCTAGGCTCGCGCCGCTTGCCCAATAGAGGTTCCCGTCCATGAGGGGGTAGGTCCCCGGCAGGTAGGCGTGGAGAAGGCCCAGCCCCCCGCCCACGTCGCTCGAGCGTATGAATACCATTTCTCCGTCGTAGCCCGAGGCCTGAACCACGAGGTTGTTGAGCAGGCTCGCGTCCCGGTTGGGCGGGCGCCCCGCCTCAGGCTCGTAGTCTTGCAAGGATAGGCCAAAGTAAAGCGGGGCATGGCCCAGATGGGCAGTGTCGATGATGGTGTTATGATAAACCCGCGCGCCTGATGACGCGAAGAGGCCGATGCCCGCGTAGCCACAGCGCGCCACTACGCAGTTTCGCACAACGCCATTGAAATTTTCTATATATTCCGTGTTTTCCGCGGCGAAGTACTCGGGGCTGGTATCGAAGCCGACCAGGATGCCGCCTGCGCCGCAGTCAGAGACCAGGCAGCGCTCCACCACGCAGCCGGATGCCCCGCCCTTGCTGTAGAGCCCGTTTGTGGCCGTGTGGTGGATATAGCAATCCTGCACCAGCAGGCGATTGCCTTGGACGTTGTCTATACCCTCGGCGTTCATGTCATCCAAGGGAGTGCCGGGTTCGTAGAGATACCCGGAATTCCAGATTTCCGAGCGGCGGATCACGATATCGTCGCAACCCTCGGTGAGCTTGATGCAATCCCTGCCCGTATGGTGGATGGAGCAATCCTCGATGATGGCGCGGGATGCCCCCTGCCCCGTTCGCGTGGAGGTGTCCCAATCGGATTGGAACATGACCCCGTAGTAATAGCCGCCAAGGATGGCAAGCCGCTGGAGGCGGCAATCGTCTGCCTCGGGATCGAGGTAGACGGTAGCCGCGCAGACAGGGTCGCCGCGCTCGTCGAACTTCCATGAGCCAATGAGGCGGGCCCACTCGCCGTCCATGCTCTTGATGGTCACGCCGGGGTAGCGGATGCGGAGCTCCGACTCCAGGCGATAAGTACCTCCCCGTAGGACGATCTTCTTTGGCAGGGAGTCGCGCTCAAGCGCGCGCCCAGCGCTTGCGTAGGGACGCTCGAAGCTTCCGTCACCTGAGGCGTCGCTCCCGGACACAGAGACCCAGATGCCGCCTGAGTCGTCATAGGTGGCCGAAGAGGGCTTGGCTATGGGGGTTTCGGCTACGTCGACGAAGGCCCGGTCGGCCGCGACCACGGGACAGGCCGTGAGGACGAAGGAGAATAGGAGTATTGACGATGCGCGGATAAGGCTCATGGCATTGAGTGTAGCGCGCGGCGGCAGGATTTTCAGCGCCCCGGAGGGAATGGTATCAGGGAGCGAGGGTCGCTATTAGGCTCTCCAGCGAGCAAAAGGAAATATCCAGGCCGTCCATGCTCCGGGTAAAGGGATGGACAGTATCGGAGCTGACCACGATATTCACCCAACCAGGGTGAAGCGCGCGGAATGCCTTCATGCCCGCGGGGTCGAATCTGTCAGAGTGCCACTTTACCTCGATTGCCAGAGGGGGCTTGCCACGCGGCGCCAGGACAAAGTCGACTTCTCGGCCGCGCTTGTCCCTCCAGTGAAAGACATCCCTAGTCTGAAGACGGGCGTAAAGCTCGTTGAGGACCACATGCTCAAAGAAAAAACCAGCGTCTTTTGGTGGAATCTCATGAATGCCTTGGGACCATGCCACGAAGCCGGTGTCGAATCCATAGACCAAGGGCGTAGCCACGATCTCAGAGGGAGAGCCGCCGTGATAGGGCCTGACCACGCCAACTAAAAAAGTCTCCTCCATCATTGCCAAGTAGCTCGTGAGGGTTGTCCTGCTCACGCCGCAAGGGGCGGCCATGGACGAAGCCTCGAAGCGACCGCCGCTCTGGGCAAAGAGCAGCTCCGCGAATTTCAGGAAGGAAGCCCTGCGATCCAAGCGAAAGAGCTCGAGGATATCGCGGGCCCAGAATGATTCCATCCATTCGCCATAGTCCCTGTCATCCCTCAGATCCTGAAGGAAAAAACCGGGCAAGCCTCCGTGAAGGAAGCGGCGCTTCATGTCATGCGAATGGGGAAAGGCATTATCGGCGGAGCAGAGGGGCGTGAGCCGAACATCGGCCTTCCTGCCAGAAAGGCTGTCTTTGAATTTAGCGGAAGCGCCCAGGGTGGAACTGCCGGTAGCGATAACCTTGGTTCCGGGAAAATGATCCGCCGCGATTTTGAGGATGAGGGCGGGATCATCCAACCTGTGGATTTCATCAAGAATGATCGGCTGATTTCCAGAGGCTTTGAGAAAGGACTCTGGATCTGCAAGCTCGCGCCGGACAGAGGGCAGTTCGCAATCCAGATAGCGTGCCCCATCTATTCCCTTGCATAGCATTGTTTTACCAGAGCGCCTGACGCCGGAGAGCCAGACGATGCTTCTTCTCTTCCAGGCCTCGGTTATTAATGAGGCCCACCACAGCCGCTGAATCATGGGAAGAGTGTACGATAGGCATGAACTAAATGCAAGTATAACTGCATTTAGTCCAGCGAAACGACAGTCACTCTTTGCGGCCTAGTTGGGTATCCCTACAAAGGAACGAGAACCAACGACCAGACCCTGGATATTGAATTCAAGTATGTCTACAACCCAAAGATGGTCTTTCCCGTTTACAATTATATGAACCTCCCCAGCGACGGTAGTGGGGCTTTCATACATGGAAAGAATATCGATCTTGAGGCTATCGGCCGCGGCGAAATTTTTAGCCGTCTCCTCGAGGGCCCGCTCCTTGCCGCGCACGGAGAGGTTCCAATCCTTAAGGAGTACGTCTGGGGCCAAAAAGCCAGAGATAGCCGTGAGGTCTTTGTTCTCATAAGCCTTCAGAAAGGCTACAAAGCGTTCCTTATTCGTCATGGGAGCTCCGGTCCTAAAAGGATCATACTTTACACTTTTTCCTTACACCAGTGTAAAGCATGATCCTTTAGAACTGGTACTTCTCCAGGTCATACACCTTCATGGTTCGCTCGCAAAAATAGCCGAGCGGCACATGACGGTAATACA
>JBGSOB010000085.1:0-7402 GCA_041739325.1 Treponematales bacterium | reverse complement strand
CTCTATCGAACCCTTTCCGCTTGTCGCCGCAGCCTTTATTTTATCAACGATGATATCTTTTGACTCGAGCCTAAAACCGGCGCTTACGGGACCGTAGCTATCACGCAAAAAATCCGGGACCTTGCAGATAAAGCCCTGGGCTTCTCCAGACCCGTTTATTTCAGGGTCGAGGAGGGAACCCGATATTTGAAGGTTTGCCCGAATCGAGCCGGCGCTGAATTCCAGGAATGGTTGCCCAAATAGTTTCCAAATAGTCGGAAAATCTACCACGATATCGCTCGCCTTCGCCTCGATACTGCCCTTAACCAGTGAACCGCTGGCGCGGCCGCGCACTGCCAAGGGCTGGGCAAGGTCGAGGGCGAATCTGCCGTCCGGTTCCAAGCTGGCGCTGACCGTCTTTGCTTCTCCGACGGAAAGCCTTAAGCCGCCATTCTCCGATCCAAGGCTGTAGGGCCAGCGGGCAACCCGGATGCTGCCCAAGACCATATTGGATAGACTGCCTGAAAGCCGCGGCGCGAATTCTCGCCCGTCAAGGACCCTCCCCTGCCCGTCGATTCTCGACGTCAGGAGCTTGTCGCCTAAGGCGATAGAGCAGGAAGCGTTATACTCTAGGACCCCATCGCTGAGGCCGTAAACGCCCTCTCCGGCGGAAAGGGAAAAGATGAAATATTTTCCCTCAAGTCCCCGTAGGCGCACCTTGCCGTCGGAGTAATTGCCCGCGCCCTTGATATCCAGGAGGTTGGAGTTGAAAACGGATTGCTCAAGCGCGGCGTTAAAATCCACCACGGGGTCCGCGAGCGAGCCGGATAGCTTTGCGTCCAGCGTTGCAAAACCCCCGATGGAATTGGGCCAGAAGCGTGAAATAGGGGCAGCGCTCAGGGAAAGATCGCCTGAAAGACGCTCAGGTTTGAGGAGGGCCTTCAGGCGGTAGGATTCTTTTCCTTCCAGAGAATTCAAGCTGAGGTCTAGATCTATAAAACGATCCTGGCTGAGGGAATAACGGACATCCGCAGAACCGCTTAAGGTAGAAAAGGCGTCTTCCAGGCTGATGGAGGAGAACCTTCCTCCACCTTGGTTAAAAATACCGTCAAAGCCTATGAGGGCATAGGAGGGTAAAAAACCGCCGGTTTGCTCAAAGCGTGATGAAGTCATGCTGACTTCCCAATCGTCTAAACCGGCGAATCTACCCTGGGCCTTCATAGACAAGCGTGGCGTAAAACTGAGCAAGGGAATGGGCAGTTCCTCCGTCACTAACTCGAAAAAGGCAGACCTTCCGTCGTATGACCCGCTGAGCTCAAGCCCGTAATCACCCCGTAGCAGGAGCTCTCGATTATCCAGAACTTGGCCGGATAATTCATAGGGGACATCGGCCAGATTGAAGTCGCTGGTAAAACGGGATCTGCGGGGGTCTGAAAAATCCGCGGAAAAACGGCCTGAGAAATCGTAGTTATTCCAGAAGACCGCGACATTGCTCGCTTCAAAGCTCGTTGAGGATCCGGCTATTGAAAATACCCCGTAGTTACCGGCCTGTTTGTTGTAGGAAAGGATGACTTGGGGAAGATTATAGGAAAAGCGTTTTAAGTCTGTTGAGAAGAAGATTTCCGTGTTGAGGGTAAAGTCGGAAAGGAAGGCCCCTACTTGACCCCCTGGCAGATCCGAGAGCCGTGACGAAACAGAGTAAAGGAAGGAAGAAGGCAGTGCTTCAAGATACACGGCCAGCTCCGCAAAGAAATTTTTACCTAAAGCTACGCTGCCATTTGCCTTAATGCTCGGGGCTACCCCTTCTTGGATAGCCTCTCCGAAAAAGTTTGCATCGGACTGATTATCCCCCTCCTTGGCCTCAATGAAGGCTTCTGCCTTAAAATCCAGCCGAGAGTCCGCTAGGCTTGTCTCTACGGAAAGGCCGAGGAGGGCTTGGTCCGATAGCTCAAGACGCTCTGAGAAAAAAACGATGCCACGCTCTTGGGGAATGACGAAAATGTCGGAGCTCAAGTTCAGCCGTTCAAGGTTATAGTCCAAGGCTATCCGGCCCTCAGGCAGGAACTTCTTTAGGTCGAAGAGCCCCTCATAAAGGAGGGAGCCAGCCTTTGTGTTCAAGCTGAGCTCCTGGATGTCGGCTTGGCTCGAGTTACCCGAGAGGAGAAGCCGAGCCCGGGCCTGACCGGGAAAGAGACGCTCCGGGAAGGAGAGACCGAGATTGGCGGAGTAAGCGCCGAGGGGCTCTGCCAGACTGCCTGAAAGATTGAGTTCCCCGCTTAAGGAAGTCCTTAACCAGGCTTCTGCTTGGGTTAGGGGGCCTTCAAGGCTTATCATGTCGGAGAGCCGCAAGCCTTGGCTTACGAGCTCGAGCTTATAAGACAAAACGGCTAGATCGAGGGTGGCGCGAAGGTCGATGGGTCTGCGGTCGGGCACCTTTTCAAGAGAAACGATATCGTCCTTGAGGCTTAAGAGGATTTTCTCCTGACTGAAGCGGATATCGGCCACCTTGCCGGAGAGGCTTGCTAAAAAGTTGGCCTTCCCTAGGGCCGGATCCGCCTTACCCTCTATCTGAAGATTAAGGGAGCTAGGGGGGATTTTGGAAGCGCCTAGGGGATGATATTCGACAAGGGAAGCGAGTTGGGCATCCAGAGCATTTTCCCCGAAGAGGATATCTGAGGAGAGTGCCTTAAAGAGAAGCAGATGATCCTGGTGTTGGAGGCGCAGGTCGATATCACGCATGCGGAGTTTGAGATTGCCGCTCAGCTTCAGACCCGACAAGCCTTGGCCCGGCCCAGGTATAACAGCCTCAGAACTTGATGAAGCAGAAGAGCCGGAGGCAAGAGCCTTAAG
Source organism: Treponematales bacterium (assembly GCA_041739325.1). GTDB lineage: Bacteria > Spirochaetota > Spirochaetia > Treponematales > JBGSOB01 > JBGSOB01. The sequence goes on along the minus strand of JBGSOB010000085.1, from coordinate 4,573 downwards.
GGAGTCTAAAATGGGCCCGTCGAGGGCTGTGTCTATGCTGGCGCTGGCGCCGGTGACGCGGACTTCACGCAGGCAATGATCATAGCGGCCAAGGAGGAGCTGATCTATGCGGTAAAAAACCGACACGCGGCGCGAACTGAATATCCTTTGCCCACTGATGGTTGAATCCATGGAAAAACCGCGCAATTCTATGGAACGGAGTATTGAAGGCGAAAGTGATTCGTAGGAGAGTTTGAGATGGAGGCTACGCTCTACCTCGGCGCTTAAGTAACTGCGCAGGGCGTCCATCCGAGCTAGAATAAGGCTTCTGGCGGGTACGCTCAAGCCGGCGAAGGCCACGAGGACGATAGCGAGCAATACAAGCTTTGGCCAGGCGTGATGCCGCTTCGTCCTTTCCCCCATTCCTACTTCCCTTTATAAGTTACCACAATCCGAGATGAATTAAAAGCAGTCTCGGCACCCTGGACGACCTTCACACTTTATACTAGATTGATCCCATGACGCTCAGACGATTCTTTGTGCTTGAGGGCATTGACGGTTCGGGAACGACGACCCAGCTCTCCCTGGTGGGGAAAAAACTCATCCAGCTTGGCCATTCGGTCCAAACCAGTTGCGAGCCGACCCAGGGCCCGGTAGGCGCTCTTATCCGCCAGGTTCTCTCCGGCAAGGCAAGGCTGGGTCAAAACGCCCTCGCCCACCTTTTTGCCGCGGACCGGGAGGAACACGTGAACGGCTCCGGCGGCATCCGCGAATGCCTGGCAAAGGGCATGATAGCCCTCTCCGACCGCTACCTTTTTTCCTCCCTTGCCTACCAAACAATTTCGGAGGATCCAGCCCTTCCCTTCAGCATCAATGCCCCCTTTCCCCTCCCCGAGGCCCTTTTTTTCCTGGATATTGACCCAGATATCTCCCTTGACCGCATTCGCGGCCGGGGCGAGCTTGAGGTTTTTGAAAACCGACCCTTTCAGATGGAGGTTGCCCGCCGTTACCGCTGTGTCTTAGGCCTCTTTGGGGAAACAGGAACGAAGATCTATAGCATCGATGCGCGAATGGAGCCCGAGGCGATAGCCAACGAGATTATCGATAAACTTATCCCCCTCCTAGGTTGAGGGCGAATCACTGTATAGAAACACCGAATGGGTGCCGACGTTACGGGAGGATTGAAAAGATGAAAGCACGACAGGTAAGCGAGCACGTATGGGCACTCCACGCCGATGCCCAAACTGAGGATCTTTTTGAGGGAATCTGGCCGATAAAAGACGGGGTTTCCCTTAATTCCTACCTTGTGCGCGGTAAAAAAACCGCCTTGATAGACCTTGTGCGGGACTGGGTGGGCGCCCCGAAGATCCTCATTGAGGAATTGGCATCACTGAAAATAAAACCCGCCGATATCGATTATCTTGTCATCAATCACATGGAGCCGGATCATACCGGCTGGCTTGAGGGTTTTAGGGCCCTTGCCCCCAAGGCCCAGATCATAGCCAGCGAAAAAGCCCTTCCCATGATTAAGAATTTTTACGGTATAGAGGAAGGCATCAGCTCGGTTAAGACCGGGGACACTCTTGACCTTGGGGAAGGCATGGTTCTCTCCTTTTTCGATATCCCCAACGTGCACTGGCCGGAAACGATGGCCAGCTACCTGGAAGCCGAGGGGGTTCTCTTTTCCTGCGATGCCTTCGGCTCTTTTGGCAAGTTGGGCGAGAGGGTTTTTGACGATGAATACAGCCCCGAGGAGCATGAGTTCTTTGAAAAAGAAAGCCTGCGCTACTACGCCAATATCGTTTCTTCTTTTTCCATCTTCGTTCAGCGCGCTATAACCAAGCTCAACGACCTTCCCATACGCGTGGTAGCCCCCAGCCACGGCATCATCTGGCGCGCCAAGCCCCTGACCATCATCGAGCGCTACGCAAAGTACGCATCCTATATGAACGGCCCGGCGGAAAAAGAGATTTGCGTCGTCTGGGGCTCCATGTACGGCAACACCGAGCAGGGGCTTATGGCCGTCATCAAGGGCGTCCGCGCCGAGGGGGTACCCTATTCCATTCACCGCGTCCCCAACGAAGACGTATCCTATGTTTTGGCAGACGCTTATAAGAGCAAGGGCATCCTCATTGCCATGCCGACCTATGAGTATAAGATGTTCCCGCCCATGGCCTACGCCCTCTCCCTTTTTGAGCGCAAGCATGTCTGGAACCGCACGGCCCTGCGCATCGGCTCCTTCGGCTGGTCGGGCGGGGCGAAGAAGGAGTACGAGGAGGCGATAGCCCCCCTTAAGTGGACGAGCATCGACTCGGTCGAGTGGGCCGGCAAGCCCGACGACGACCTTTTGGAATTGCTTGAACAAAGGGGCCGGGAACTCGCCCGCGCCGTGAAGGGAGACTAAAGATGTCCTATAATCGCAGCGTTTCCATAGGGGCCTCGGCCGACAGGCTTGAGTCCCTCATTAGCCAAAGGCTTAAGCCGGGGGCAGATAAGGAAAAGATTGACAAGCGCATTTGGGACCTCTTTGGAGAAGAGTGGTGCGTGATGTTCACCGACCTCTCCGGTTTTTCCCGCAGCGTAGCCCAGTTTGGGATCATTCACTTTTTACAAACAATCTTTGAGTCCCAACGCCTCCTTATCCCGGTTATTGAGGAAAACGACGGCATCCTTTTAAAGATTGAGGGCGACAGTTTTCTGGTGATATTCCGCAATCCCGCCAAGGCCCTGCAGGCGGCTATCGGCATGCAAAGGGTATTGGAAGACTACAACCGCGACAAGGCCGACGTTGACCGGGTCCTCCTCTGCCTGGGCTTGGGCTTCGGCAAGATGCTGCGCATAGGAGACCAGGACGTCTTTGGCAACGAAGTGAACTCGGCCAGCAAGCTGGGCGAGGATAGGGCAAAGGCGGGGGAAATTCTGGTGACCCTGGGCTTTAAGGAAAGCCTTGAGGGCCAAGACTCCCTTGTTTTTGAGGAAATTGCCGACCCGCCCACCGGCCTTGGCCGGGCTTTTAAATTGCTCTACTAAAGCCAGTCAGAAGATTTCCGGCCTATCAAGGGCCACAGAGCGCGTTAGGGATCGAAGCGTAATAAAAAGAGGCCGCGGCGCGGCCTCTTTTTATTTTAAGCGGAGAGCCCGACCGCCCCGAGGCATCGGGGCGGGAACGCCCAAAATAAATATTCTTGCCAGAGCCCCTCAATCGGCGCCGCAAGCGAGCCGATAATAATCCCATGAGACGGATTTTGTCCCTGACATGCCTCATCCTCTGCGCGGCGAGCGCCTTTGCCTATCCGGTGTATTACAAAGAGCAGTACTACAGGCTCTACCATATCCACTACATCCAATATCCGGACGACAGCATCGAGAACATCTATTATCTTGAGCAGGCGACGAAGGCGGATTTTTGCAACCCCCTCTATGCCCTGGCAAAGATTGAGAATAAAACCCAGTGGGCCCGCTACCGCGCACTCATGAACATGCACCTTAATTTAAAGCTCATCGAGCAGCACCTGCGGCTGGGTTCTAAATGGGACAAAAAGGTTGCCTATTTTTACAACGCTCCCTGGAAGCGGGAAAATTTAGAGAGTCTTGAGACGGCAGAAACATGCTACCGCGCCGCCTTGAGTTATTGGGAAACGGCCAAGGGCTATGCTCTTGAGGCGATGAAGGATCGCTTTGTCTACCTGCCTGACGTACAATTCTGGATTGACGAAGCCTACCGCATATCCGAGGGAAAGCTCGATTATGCCGACATCGTAGGCGATGAGCTAAGGCGCCTTGAAAGGGTGCGGGCGGACTTTAAAGCCATGGATGAAAACACGTATTAGGGATCGACGAAGTTCGTTTGTTAAGAAAATTTTTAAACTATATTGTGCGCCTCCTCCCTCGATGATCTGCGGTTACACCCACGTTCAACCTAAGAGTCTCAAGCGGATCTTCAAGAGCTATCAGTTCATGAGCTAGCAACCCAAGGAAAACGAACTCTACCGGGAAGTGGATGACGAATACCACGAGTCGGTCGGGAAGCTCAAGGAAATGCGGTTGAGGAAATGGCAGATTCTATGGGAATGGAATAGAGTTTGGAAAAAGAAATAATTACCTTGAAGTTATATTACGCAGAGGTTATATTATAACTATGGGAGCAGATAAAGAGCGGGCGCTTGAAGCTACGAGTGAGTATCTTGAGTGGTTCACTTCTCAAGCGGAGCCGGTACAGGAAGCCCAAAGGGAGCAAGTACCCTAACTTGAAAGAACTGCGGGTTCAGGCGCAGGGAAGGAAATTCAGGATCGCTTTTATCTTTACCGGCGACCGGGTGTGCCTGCTTCTTACGGCGGATGTAAAAGGCGGATCAGAAGACAAGCGCTTCTACAAGAAGCTGATAGCGGAAGCGGAGACCTTGTATGAGAAATATCTAGCTTCAAGCTAGACGGAAGGAGGACGATATGGCAGTAGTGAAAAACGCAATGAAAGCGATAGAAAGCGTAATGTCCGACGAGTCTATTGACCGTTCCGAAGAGATATACGATAGGGAACTCTTGATGCTCAACCTCGCCGAACTACGGGAGCAATACAACGTAAAGCAGGCGGATA
>JBGSOB010000075.1:0-8865 GCA_041739325.1 Treponematales bacterium | reverse complement strand
GAAGGAGCGCGGTGACATGTAGAGGGCCGTGGCAAAGGCTATGTCGGCGTGGTCCAGTTTGAAGAGACCGGCGTAGGACTCTCCCATGAAGTAGTAGGCGGTGGCCACCCTGTCTGCGGTTTCCGGCACCCCTTCCACGTATTTCTGGAAGTATTTAAGGCTGTTTTCCATATCCTTTTGGTAGAAATAGGCCTCCGCCATGACTTCAACGATACGGAAATCCGTGGCGTATTTGGATGCAGCCTGTCCGGTAGAGATGGCCTCGGCGTAGCGCTTCAGGCGTAAAAGGCACCAGGATTTAACGACAAAGGACTCGATGCGTCCCGGCGTTACGGCCAGTTCGGCATCGCAGATGCGAATGGATTCCTGGTATTGGACGTTTGCCTCCGCCATGTTTCCGGCGGCTTCGAGATCCCTGCCTCGTTGGTAAACCTTGAGCGCGTCCGGGGCGGGATTCGTTTGCTGAGCGGCAATGCCGGCTAGGCATAAGGAAAAAGCCAGGAAAGAAAAAAATCGGGATCGCATCCTTTCTCCTTTGGGTGGGCGCGCCCTTGGGGGCCGCCTGGTAAAAATAGCAAATATGCCGCCCAGCCGCAAGCGCCCCCAAGGGAGAAAGAATTTTCTTTTCTAGGCTCCGGTCAGGGCCTGGTTGATGGCTTTGGCGGCGGCGCGCCCCTCGCCCATGGCAAGGATGACGGTTGCCGCGCCCAGCACGATATCGCCACCGGCCCAAACGTCGTCCATAGACGTGCGTTGCGACTCATTGACGATCACGTGGCCCTTTTTGTCAACCTTCAGTTCCGATGTCGTTTGGGCCAAGAGTGGGTTGGACTCATTGCCCAAGGCTACGATCACCGTATCGAAGTCCGCCAGGAATTCAGAACCGGCAATGGCTATGGGTGAGCGCCGACCCGATGCGTCGGGTTCGCCCAGTTGGTACTTTTGTATCTCCAGCTTGGCGGCGCGCCCGTCTTCACCTGGCAGGACGCGCACCGGGTTTTGAAGGTAATCGAAGATAATCCCCTCTTCCTCGGCGTGGGCTACCTCTTCCACGCGCGCGGGCATCTCCGCCCGGGTGCGGCGGTAGATCACGTGCACTTCCTGGGCGCCCAGTCGCAGGGCCATGCGCGCCGCGTCCATGGCCACGTTGCCGCCGCCGAGGACGGCCACCATGCGTGAGTCATAAATGGGGGTCGCCGCCCGCGACTTATCGTAGGCCTTCATAAGGTTTGCCCGCGTCAGGTACTCATTCGCGGAAAAAACGCCCACCAGGTTCTCCCCGGGTATATTCATGAATTTGGGAAGGCCGGCGCCGGCCCCGATAAAGACCGCGGCATAGCCGTCTTGCTCTATGAGGTCTTTGAGTTTGCGGGTGCGGCCCACCAGGAAGTTGGCATGGATTTTAACCCCCATCCCCTCTAAATTTTTAACCTCGTCGCGGACGATTGCCTTAGGCAGGCGGAATTCGGGGATGCCGTAGACCATGACCCCGCCCGGTTTTTGGAAGGCCTCGAAGATATCCACCTCGTGGCCTTCGCGGCGCAGGTCCGCGGCAACGGTGAGACCCGCCGGGCCGGAGCCGACGATAGCTACCTTTTTGCCCGTGCTCTGCTTGATGCGCGGCGGAACCACCTTGCCGTTATCGCGTTCCCAGTCGGCCACAAAACGCTCAAGCCGCCCTATTTGCACGGCTTTTTCAACGCTTTTAAGGGACTTGCCCAGGGTGCAGTCAGCCTGACATTGGACTTCTTGGGGGCATACCCGACCGCATACAGCGGGGAGGAGATTCGTCTGCTTGATGATGTCCACCGCCGCTTGAAAATTCCCCTCGCGCAGCTTGACGATAAAGCCGGGGATGTCGATGCCCACCGGGCAACCCTTGATGCAGGGTGCGTTTTTGCAATTGAGGCAGCGTTCAGCCTCTAATTTTGCCTGGGCCTCGGAGTAGCCGAGGGCTACCTCCTCCATATTGGCGGCGCGGGCCTTGGGCTCCTGGGCGGGCATATCCTGAACCGGGAGGGCGATGCGGTCTTTTACCGAGAGATCCTTGCCGGCAATACCGGCCAAGGCCGCGACAGCCGCGGCGTCGAGCGTCTTTTTATCGATCGTCATGCCTTGCCCCCTTCGAGCTCTAGGTCTATGTGACACTTGTGGTGGTCCTGGTCCTCACGCGGCTTGTAGGCGCGAAGGCGGGACATCATCCCCTCGAAGTCAACCTTATGCCCGTCGAATTCCGGGCCGTCGACGCAGACGAACTTGGTTTCTCCGCCCACGGTCACGCGGCAGCCGCCGCACATCCCCGTGCCGTCTATCATAATGGTGTTCAAGGAGACGACAGTGGGAACGCCGAAAGGCAGGGTGGCCGCGGCGCAGAATTTCATCATAATCGTCGGGCCGATGGCCACGGCCAGGTTGGGCTTGGGGTCGCGGCCGCAGATTTCCTTAAGCGGATCTGTCACCAGGCCCTTGCGGCCGAGGGAGCCGTCATCGGTAACGATGATGAACTCGTCGGAAAGGGCGCGCATCTTGTCCTCAAGGATGATGAGCTCCTTGGTGCGGGCGCCTAGGATGGTGATGATCTTATTGCCGGCCTTCTTAAGGCCCTCAACGATGGGGTGGAGGGGGGCTATGCCCACGCCGCCGCCGACGCAGACCACCGTCCCGAAATTCTCGATATGGGTGGGCCTGCCGAGGGGGCCGAGGATGGCCTCAATGGAATCACCCGCTTTTAGGGCGGCTAGTTTATGGGTCGTGGCCCCCACGGCTTGGAAGATAAGGGTAATGGAGCCCTTGACCGGGTCTGCGTCCGAGATCGTCAAGGGTATGCGTTCCCCGAAATCGGTGTCGATCTGGAGAATTATGAATTGACCAGGCTTCCGCTCGCGTGCGATCAGCGGCGCCTCGACCTCAAACTGGAAAACCTCAGCCGACAATTGCCGGGTGGAGAGGATGCGATTCATCTTGGAACCCCTCTTGATTGGATGGTAAGCCGGACAAGAATGCAGGATATCTATGCTTTTATCAAGGAGGGGACGCCTAATATTTAGGCAGTTCCTCTTGCCGACCCATAGGAGGGGCTGGCAAGGGAGGGGGCCCAAGGCTGGAAGTGGCTTAAATGATTCTTTTTCGTGATATAATGCTAGGTATTAAAGTTATGGAGTACCTATGATAAAGCTAGTATCCGTTTCAAGGGCCGCGGCAATCATCCTTATCCTCTTAGTGCCTATTCTAGCCCTTGCTTGTTTTATAAACCCCACGCCCATTCCCAGCCCTGATCCCGTTTCTCCTACGCCAGGCCCCACCTTGGAGCCCCTGCCCTCCCAGAGCCCCGCACCCTATGGCCATGCTATCGGCATTAATTTCTTTGCCAGTCAGGTCGATTATGCGGAGGATAGGCTCTTTGCCGACGCCATGAAGACATCACGGGACTGGCTGGGAATCAGTTATGGCGGAGATGGTGAAGTCATTCCGCTAGATGCCCAGGGTTGGCCGCTTGGGGATTCCTCGGTTATCGTGTGGCATGGGATAGCCAATATGCATGGGAGCTATTACCTAGAAGGCGAGTGCGCCGTTAACCCGACTATAAGCGCCGGTTTTGCCGGCGGCAGTATACAAAACCAGCAGTTCGCCGATGGAAGGTTTTCCGCCACCCTGGTAGTCGGCGACCCAGGCAACGGCGGCCTCTTGCTCAGCTTTCAGAACACGGCAGGAGGGGTACGCAGGGTAAAACTTATGCGGCCCCTGTCTCCCGGCTCAAATGAATCCTATCCGACGACGGCTAGTTTTACCCAGCAGGCAAAGGACCTCGTTGCCCCCTTTTCGGTTGTCCGTTTTATGTGGCTCATAGACGCGTGGAACGGAGCCTGGCAGGTGGAGTGGGCGGACAGGGTCCAAGCCGACGTCGCCTCCTACCAGCGGGGTGACAACATTCCCGGCCTAACCGGCTGGGCGGGAAAGGGTGCGCCCTGGGAGGTGGCGGTGCAATTCTGCAACGAGACGGGTAAGGATATGTGGCTCAATATGCCCCTGGGCGCCTCAGACGATTACATTCGCCAGTTGGCAACCCTCATCCGAAACAGCTACCGGGTAGAGGGAGGCAAGATATACTGGGAGTATTCAAACGAGGCAACATGGGACATGGTCGGGATGACGTCCTCCTACCTGCGGGCGCAGGCCCTAGCCGAGGCCGATGCGGACGGTCCGGTCGGCTATGATGGTATGGATGACGCCAATGTCCTTCCGGCCCGCTACTACGCCAAGCGGGCCGCCTAAATGAGCCTTGTCTGGCGCTCCGTTTGGGGAGACGAGGCCATGATGACGCGGGTCCGTCCGATAGCCTCAGGTCAGCTCTCCTACGACAGCGAATTGATCTGGGGTTTGAGCTTTGTCCATAACTGGTTTGGCAACGGGGACGGGGCGCACGTAGCCCAGCCGCACCCGGTCAATCACTTCTTTTATGGCTGTGGCGGATCCCATTATTCAGACGATAACCCTGAACAGCTGGTCCTTCTTGATTCCTCCCCCGCCCCCGAGCGTTTTGTGAGGGAGATCGACCGCTTTGAGCGCTATGAGGAGGAGGAAGCGGCCCTGGCAAAGATCTTAGGGCTCAGGCGCTGTGCCTACGAGGGTGGGGTCTGGACGAGTGAGGCGGATTACCTCTTGCCCAGGATTGAGGATGCCATGGTCAGCTACCACGCCCTCTGGGACAAGTACGACAACGACCTTTTTGTCTACTACGTGAGCACGGGCGGCGAGGAAAACGGCAAGGCCTTAGGTTTTACCCAATCCGCCTTTAACCTCGATACACCCAAGTATCGGGCCCTGAATACGATCCTCTCTAATCCCAAGGCCTCGGTTTCGGCGGGTTATCTTGCTCCCTGCATCATCCCGGCGGCCGACTACAGCGTGAACAGCACGGCTTGGGAGCATCCGGCCCCTGGCGCGGAGATAAGCTCAGGGGGCGCCCAATTCGACCAGTGGCGAGAATGGAAGGGCTACCTCTTCCGCGTGGGCGCGGCGGGCGACTACGACATCAGCCTTCAGTATAACTCAACCAGCGGGTCCGTCATTGAGATCATGGTGGACGGACGGGTGATAGCCAAGGAAAGCTTGGGCGGGACCAACTCCCCCCTGTACAGGGTCAGACTGGAGCCCGGTCTCCATGGGCTGAGGGTATACAAGATCAACGATGGGTACTTCATGCTTAACTCTGTGAGTATTGAGTAAGGATGTGGATATCGCCTAAAAAAAGATGGATTTGGTCCATTGAATTCGCTATATTAGCCCAGTCCGCCCTGGCCGCGTCGAGAGAGCGGAAGGCTGGGACACAAGGAGGTTTTATGGCAAGTTTGATCGCGTTCGCGTCCAAGCACGGCATGACGAGGGAGTACGCCCAGCTCATGGCCGAGGCACTGGGAAAAGACACAAAGCTCATCGATCTTAGCAAGGGTGAATCCAAGGGCATCGACGTATCTTCCTACGATACCGTCGTGCTCGGATCCTCGGTTTACGCGGGCATGGTCCGGCCGGCCCTCAAGGCATTCATTAAGACCCGCGGCTCAGAGCTCAAGGCCAAGAAGTTAGGGCTTTTTCTCTGCGGCCTCGCCAGCGGCCCCGAAGGTAATCCGGCCCTGGAAGCCGCCTATCCAGAATCGCTGAGGTCCGTGGCCAAGGCTCAGGCCTACCTACCGGGTAGGATCGATCTGGCGAGTTTGGGCGGCTTTGAGCGCTTTATCATGAATATGGTGCAGAAATCCCAGGCAAAGGAAGGCAAGGCTCCCAAGCCGGCGCCGACAGCTCAAGAAATGCGGGATCAGGCTTCAGCCTTTTTAAAGGCGCTCAAGTGATAAAAACAATCCTTCGCCCTTTGGCTACTGGCGCCGTATTTATCGTCCTCCTGGGCCTTAGTTCGTGCTTGAGCCCGGTTCCCGCGGTGGCGAGCATCGATTTTAGCCTGCTTCGCGATGGTTCTTATCGCGGCAGCTACGAGACAAGCCTGGTTAAAGCCGATGTCGAGGCCGCCGTGGCTGACGGACGCTTGGCCAGACTTAGCATCACCCGCCACGAATGCGGCCTGGGCAAGCCCGCTGAAAAAATCGTAGACCGCGTGCTCGAAAAACAAAGCCTGCAGGTAGACGCCGTCAGCGGCGCCACCTACTCTAGCCGCGTCATCCTCAAGGCTACCGAGCTAGCCCTGAGTTCTGCGCGCGACTAGAGTTGTTAAAGCCCTATTCCCGGTCCGGGGCCTCTTGGCCCTTATGGCCGGGAAGAAGGGCCCCTAGGTCAAGGCCCGATTGCTTGAGGACTGTGGCTAACTCGGCGATGGTTCTGGCCACGGGTGATCCGCCGCTTGAGTCCAAAATGGAATAGTTATCTATTTTGACCGCCTTGAAGATCTCAGGCAACTTCTGGATAAGCTCTTTGGATAGGGTATCCTGACTGAAGACTTGCTCCACCTGGCGTTTTTCCCTGGTAAGTTCAAGCTGCTTGGTTCCAATCTGGGCCTTGAGCTCCTCAATCTTTTTGCTGGATTCCAGTAATTTTATGTCAAGCTCGAACAGCTCCGCTTGCAGGGTCTTAGACTTTGTGGCAAGTTCGTTTTCTTTTGACTCCTTTTCCATCCTAAACTCAATATCTTTGCGATATCGAGTTTCTTCAATGCTCTGCTCAAGCTCGTTAGCCTGACGTTCCTGTTCAATGCCGTCCAGCCGAATGCGCGACTCGTTTTCTTTCTTTGCCGATTCTAGCTTCTTGTCAGTCTCAAGCCCTTCCATGCCGCTGCGCTCGCGCAGGATGTTTTCCTCGGCGGTTATCTGCTTATCAACCTCGATTCTCTTTTTTTCAGCGTCCAATCGCAGCCCGGCGCGGAAGGATGCCTGGAGATTTTCAAAAACCGACGTGGACATGATGCGTACCTTTTCAATACCCACCTGGTCAAAGATGATGCCCCATTTGCGCTCCACTTCCTTGAGCTGGGAAAAAAGATTTTCCGCGATGTCGTCTTTTTTGCGCAGGGCGTCCTCAATGCTCATGTTAGCTATGACATGGCGGACGGCCTCGACGCAGATAGTTTTTAGTTCCTGCGTCGTTCTCGCCATCGGGTCGTCCTCATCAAAGAAATCCAGGGTGGCTATGGCAACCTCGGGACGGGCAGGGTCTATGCGGTAGGAGGCGTAACCCTCTATGCCGATTCCCTGGTAATCCATGTTGGCGTTGTCGGTTGAAAAATGAACGGTTTGCACGTAAGCGGGTATGCGCAAAAAACGCCTGAAAAACCGGGCCCGCTTTCCTCCCAAGACAGGTACGGGTTTTTTAGCGCCGATCTGCACCAAGTATTCATTGGGAAGCGCAATCTCGAAGAAAAGCCCGGATAAGCGTTTTCGTTTTTTGATATAATCCCTCATTGAGCCGTCTTGTCGATCGTTTTGATAAGCCATGTCGGTCTCCTTTTGGCACTAAGTATATCCCCAAGCCGTTAAAAAGCAACGCGAGAGGCGATATCTGGCTTGCGGGGCCCCAAATCTAAAGGCATAGTGGTGAAGAGGTATTCATGAAAGAGGAAAAAACGGGTCTTATTGCCGCTACTGAAAAGCCCAATACCCAGGCCAGCTTGAGCGCTGACCTGAGCGCCTTGGGCATTAGGACTGGCATGAGCCTTATCATTCATACCTCATTGAGCGCCATCGGCTGGGTCTGTGGCGGTCCGGTAGCCCTTATCCTGGCCCTGGAAGGGCTATTAACTCCCTGGGGAAGCCTGGTTATGCCCACACATAGCGGTGACCTATCAGATCCGGCGCAATGGCTTCATCCACCCGTGCCCGAGTCCTGGTGGGAGACGATACGCTCCCAAATGCCGGCCTTCAACCCCGCTCTCACTCCCACGCGCGGCATGGGTATTGTGCCGGAAATATTTCGCGGGCAGTTTGGCGTGTTGCGTAGCCGACATCCCCAGCTGTCCTTCGCGGCTTGGGGCCGTCACAAAAGAAAAATCACCGCAGCGCATAGCCTGGATTTTTCGCTGGGGGAGGGTAGCCCGCTAGCGCGGCTCTACGAGCTTGACGCCTACGTCCTCCTTTTAGGGGTTGGGCACGGCAACAACACATCCCTCCACCTTGCCGAGTATCGCGCGAATTTTCCGGCTAAGCGGGTGATAGATCAATACGCCCCCGTGCTGGAGAAGGGGCGACGCGTATGGAAGCGAATAAAGGATATCGATTTTTCCGACGAGGATTTCGAGCGCCTGGGGGATGACTTCGAGCGCGAGCATATCGTCCGTCTCGGCAAGATCGGGAATGCCCAGGCAAGGCTTTTTAAGCAAAGAGAGCTTGTGGACTTTGCACTACAATGGCTAGAGGCGCATCGGCACTGAAAAGGGTTTACAGAGCTGGGGCGAAAGCGTAGAATCCGGGGCTATGAAACGACACGACACGGGAGAGGCATTTGCCTCAGGTTACAATTGCGCTCAGTCCGTCCTTATGCCCTACGCGGAGGAGCATGGCATTCAGACTGAGCTTGCCTACAAATTGGCGGCTAATTTCGGCGCGGGTATGGGGCGCTTGCAGGAGAGTTGCGGGGCCGTTACCGGGGCTTTCATGGCTATCGGTTTACGCTATGGATCCACGGATCCCAACGACCTTCAGGCAAAGCAACTCGTGCTTGAGAAGAGCCGCGCCTTCGTTTCCGCCTTCCGGAAAAAGTTCGGCAGCCTTCTGTGCAGGGAGCTCCTGGACTGCGATCTCAATACCGATGCCGGGCAAAAAAAATTCAAGGATGAGGATCAAAGGCAGAAGATTTGCATGGCCTGCGTGACAGGCGCGGGTGAAATCCTGGACTCCCTCTAGTACTTTGCTCCGCCAGCCCACCTCC
>JBGSOB010000069.1:0-26211 GCA_041739325.1 Treponematales bacterium | reverse complement strand
CAAGGGTCATGCCGGCGGCAGCGGTCATGCCGGCGGCAATAAGGAAAAGCAGGGCGGGCAGGCTCCGCGGGGGCCAAAGAAAGAGGCAGGGCGGGGTAATCCTAAGGGTTGACGCTTGACGGGGGAGCTTCCCTGCTTGAGAATCTAGGGCGGAGGCCTGCCTATGTTGCTCGACCGCGCCCTCATTGAAAAGATAGACGCCATCTTTGCCCAAGCCCTCTCCGAAGGTCGGCGCGTCCTCTACGAATATGAGGTCTATGCCCTGCTTGAGAGCGTTGGTATCCAGGTTCCGCGCTACATTCTCCTGCGCGACAGCGCGGAACTAAAAGCGGAAGCCCTCAAGCCCTTCGGCGAGCAAGTAATCGTCAAGGTTGTCTCGGCAGACCTCGCCCACAAGTCAAAGTTGGGCGGTGTGCGCAAGGTTCGCTGTGATGATCCTCTCTACCTGCGCTTTGTCCTAGATACCATGAAAAAGGAGGTGCTGGCTCACTTTCCCATGGAGGCCCAGCCGCGCATAGACGGCTTTTTAATAGCGGAATTCATTCCCTTCACCCAGGCCCTGGGCAACGAAATCCTCATTGGCCTTAAGGAAGACCCCGCCTTCGGCCCGGTGCTCACCCTCTCCAAGGGCGGAGACGACGCAGAGTTTTTCTCCCGCTACTACGACAGCCCCAACCTCATGCCCGTACCCTTGAGCTTAGAGGCGGCGCGTCAGGTTACTGATGGCATTAAGATCAAGCACCGCTACGCCGAATCCGGCCACCCTGAGTACACCGGGATGATAGCCGATGCCCTGCATCGTTTTTCCCTCCTGGCTTACCAATACTCCTTTGTCGCGCAACGCAAGCCTGAGTATTACCTGACGGCTATGGACGTCAATCCCCTTGTTTTTTCACAGGATGGGCGCTTTGTCGCCGTTGACGGTTTTGCCGAATTCCAAGCTAAATCCGAGCATCCCCTGCACAGTGCCCGGCCTGACGTCTCTGGGCTGAAGTCCTTTTTTGAGCCGGAGGGTATTGCCGTAGCCGGGGTGTCGACGGATCCGGCTAAGTACTCGATGGCGCGTATCATCGTCCAGCTTTTGTGCGACTTAGGCAGGGATGATGTCTACTGCCTAAACCCAAAGGGCGGGAGTCTGAGCTTAGGCGGCAGAGAGCTTAGGCTTTACCCCGGCATAGCTGATTTACCCAAGAAGCCCCAGCTCTTTGTCTTTGCCGCCCCCGCATCGCGCCTGATGGATTTTCTAGATAGCGTACCGGAGGGTAGCTCAGTCATCCTCATTTCCGGGGTGCCGCAAGATATGCGCTTTGAGGATTTTGCCGAGAGCATCGCGTCTCATCGGCGCCGCGGCATACGCTTTATCGGCCCTAACTGCATGGGCGTCTATCAGGCCCCGTCCGCCGGAAAGCCGGGTTTGGACACCCTCTTTATCGGGGAAGAGCGGCTTAAGCTGACAAGCCGCGAGGAATCAAACTGCGCCCTCTTTAGCCAATCCGGCGCCATGGCCATCACGTCAATAGAGCGCACGCAAAACGCCCCCATCTTCCGCGCCATCGTATCCTTCGGGAACAAGGTGGACGTCAACGTTCCCGACCTTATCGCCTACTTTGGCAAGGACCCGAGCATCGACGTGATGGCTATGTACATAGAGGGGCTTGCCTTGGGGGAGGGGCGGGAGTTCTTTGAAGAGGCTTCTCGCTGTAAAAAACCCATCATCGTTTTCAAGTCGGGGCGTACTGAGGCTGGGGCAAAGGCGGCTGCCAGCCATACCGCCGCCATGTCCGGTTCCTACGACGTCTTCCAAGCAGCATGCGAAAGCGCCGGCGTAGTCCTGGTAGATGAGCTGCCGGATTTTTATAACGCCATGAAGGCCTTTTCCATGCTCTCGCGCCGCAAGAGTGCGGGAAAGCGCGTTGCCGGAATCGTCAACGCCGGGCTGGACGCCACCATGGGGGCTGATCTTTTAGGCTACCTGCGTCAAGCGGACTTTGACCCGGCGACATTGGAAAATCTGCGGCGCGTCAACCGCCATGGCCTGGCAAATGTAGGCGCCAGTTTGCTTGACGTTACCCCCATGACCGACGATGCCATGTTTGCCGAATTCCTCCAAGCCATCCTGGATGACCCCAACGTGGATTGCGCTTTTGTGGCTATCGTTCCCCACGTGGACAACCTTAAGTGCTCGGACAGCTCTTGCCGCCAGGCGGACTCCGTTGCCAGCCGCATTCTGCGGATAGCCGCGGCGAGTCCCAAACCCATCGTAGTGTCGATCAACGCGGGGAATCACTACTTGGAGATGGTGCGCTACCTGGAGGAGGGCGGCCTGCCCGTCTTCCCGGACATCCGCTCGGCAATTCGGGCCTTGGACGCCTTTGTTCGTTACCATCTTGGTGGGCTTAAGGATTCTTGAGAATGGAGAGGGGATGTGGAGAGGGGAGGGCTGAAAAACAGCCCTGGCCAGTCATTCCAGTTCGGCTTCTCGCCGCTTTTCCTCTATCACGGTCAGGAATTTCTTCTTAGCCGCCAACAGCTCCTCAAGCCCAAACTTCCCGGCTTTGATCCCTTTTTTTACAAAAAGGATATCTTCCTTAAGTCTGGCCATGCGCGCGGCGCTCACATGCTTGCGCACAAGGGGGAGGGAGGCCTCGGCGTCTAGGAGCACAAAGGCCAGGTCGCGGTCGTCAAGGGCGGCGCAGGCGGCCTGGGCGACGCGAGCCGCCAGGGCCCCTAAGGAGGCAAAGGGTTCGCCCCGTTTTGCCAAAGCGGCCAGCTCCTCTTCCGTATGGGCGCGCTCGCTCTTGGCCACGAACTCATCAAGGAGAAAGCCCAAGCGGCGGCTTGCCTCTATCCGCCCTTCGCGGTAGGCCCTGAGGGTCTTTTTAAGGGCATCCAGGTTGAGCTTAGCGCTGTCTGCCAGCCCTACACCATGGAGGGCCTTTGCCTTGCGTAAAAAGGTTTCGAGGAATATTTCTGGGAGGAAGCTTGCCAGTCGCGCCTCTTCCAGAGGCCCATAGGCGAGGACGGCCTGGCGCATCTCGCCCGCCGGGCCGGGAATGCTTGCGTTGTGCGAAAGCAAGGCCGGTAGGCCGTCTGCTCCGTACTCCGGTATGAGAATATTTTGCAAGACAAGAGATAGGTCACGGTCTGAAAGCAGGCGGAAAAGCTCATTGAGACTGTACCCGGGTAGCTTTTTGCGCAGTTCCGGGCTCGTGATGATCCCTGGCAGTTCCCCGGCTAAGAGGCTTTGATTCAAGCTCAGGCAGAGGGCCAAGCCCCCTTCCGGCTGGGCTTGCGCCCCTATCGCTCGGCTAAGGATCTCCAAGCCCTGGAGGGGAATGAAGCAGAGGCAAGGCAGGGAAAGGCCGCCGCTTTTTAACTCAAGCTCAATACGCAGATGCTTCTCGCTCACTGAGTCCGGAAGGCCGGCAATAGCCTTTATGCCAAAGCGGCCGGGTTTTAATCCGCATGCGCCTAGGTAGCGCCGCAATCCCTCGCGTAGCATAAGCCCCGCAATTTCCGCGCCGTCGGCATCGGATTGAAGCGCTGTGAGCTGGCTAAGGTCAAGGGCGGTGAAAAAGCTCAGTCTTTGGGTGGGGCTCTCGCCTGAACCTAGTATTTCTAAAATAGATTCGTAGGAGCTTGGCGCGGCTGTATTTTCTCCAAGGCCTGAGGCCGGCACAGCCTCACCATCCGGGCAGGCTATGCTCAGGGCATGGCTGGAAAAGGCCCTTTCCGCCCTTCTAAATCCCGGGCAAAAATAATCTACAAGGGGGAAGTCGATTCCCCTCCCAATGGCAATTTTTTTCAGCGCGCCGGCAGAAGGGCTGGTGGCGGCTTTGGCTTCGACGAGGGTCTTGGCCAATTCTTCATCGATATAGAGCCAGGCAAGGCTCGTGGCGGCAGTCTCTCCAAGGCTAAAGCAGGATAATTCTAGGCATTGCCAAGCAAGGGTTGCGCGGTTGGCGGGATCGGCCTTAAGGGGGAGGATGATGAAGCCCTCCCAGCCAAGGATTGCGCAGAGGAGGGTTTTTGCATGGGCGCTAGCGTCTTCCCCTGCTAAAAAAGATAGAGGGGAGTCTGCTGCCAAGAGAATGGCGGCCGCGGGTATGCTTGAATCCGCAAAGGCTAGGGCGGCCCCGCCCCAAGCCTCTCCGCCGTCGTCCGGGCAGGAAAGGGCTTTCAGCTTAAGGCCAAAAGACGCGTTGCGCGATACTCCTACCTGGCGCCCAGCCAGGGTATCCAGTGCAGTGCCACAGCGCAGGGCTATCAGCTGGTCTAGGCTGGGCTTGGCGTCCTTTTCCCCCGCTCCCTTTTTCTTAGAATGATGCTTGAATAAGCCCACCCTAGTACCACCAGAGGGTCGCCCCGCCGAGGGCGGCTATTTCCCGGGTAAGGCTCTGCAAATCTCCCGCCCCGTGGTTGATTATATTTGGCGCAACCCCGGCGCATATTTGGGCGATATCTATCCAGGAGGAGGGCTTTTCCAAGAGGCGGAATTCCACAAAGTCCCTGCCTGCGCCAATGATCCTGATGGGCTGTTTAGCGTGTATAGCCTTGAGCGCCTTTATGACCTGGGCGTTGCTTACCTTGTCTTGCCGTCCGCCACAGCCGAGGGCCTTGATGAGGGCAAATTGATTAATGGAAGAGACGACGGCTATCCTATCCTTCCTCCCGCCCTGTTTGTAGTTCTTCTCAATGCGGAAGGGGAGGGCGGCCAGGTAGGAAGAGCCGATAGCGTCGAGTACCGCGGGAACGCGGGCTTCATCGATGTCAAAGACGATGCCCTTGATCTTGAGCTTGATGCCCTCGGCACCGGCGTAATAGTCGGCGAGCGACATCTGCCTTTCTCCGCCGTAGCGCGCGGCCATGGCCGCCAAAGGATCTTCGTTCTGCCTATCGCAGGAGCTTGCAAAGAGAGCCAGGAGGGCGAGGCCGCACAAGAGGGCCGGTCTGAGAACTGCCTTCATCTAGGTCTCCCTGTCTATGAGTCTGCGGGCGTAATCGCCCAGGTTAAAGCCGGAATCCGTTTGCTTGCTTGCCAGGAATGCCAGCTCTCCGTTTTTGAAGGATGCCGCCAAGGAGGGCCTGTCCTCTGGTCGGAGGCTTTCCGGCAATTGGCTTATGAGGATGAGGCCGGCCTCTATCCTGCGCAGAGGCGTGGAAAGGGATTCGGCAAAGGCAAAGCGCTTTTCTAGGTCGTAATCTGCCCAGTCTGCCAGAATATTCCTGCAGGCGTCGCGCAAAATCCTATAGGCTTCTTGCGCGTCAATTTCAGCGGGCAGAGGCCTGGCCGCCGGCGCACTCAAGGCCGCCGGGAGGGCAAGCGCCAGCGGTTTTTGTTTAGCAGGCTCATGATTCACAGCCTTCGCGGAAGCGGGGCGTTTGCCCTTCATCGCTATCTTCCCCCGCCCATGAGCTGGCCCTGGAGTTTTTTATTCTTAGCCACCTTGCGCATCATCGTGCGGGTTTTTTCAAACTTCTTTAAAAAGCGGCTCACCTCGGCGGAGGAGGTTCCCGAGCCGCGGGCAATGCGGCTGCGGCGGCTGGGGCCTATCATGAGGGGGTTGCCCCTCTCCTTCTTTGTCATAGAGAGGATGATGGCTTCTTCCCGCTTGAGCTCGCCCTCGTTCACTTGATCTTCGTTCACCTGGCCGGCAAGGCCTGGCATCATCTCCAGCATGTTTTTAAGCGAGCCCATCTTACGCACGCGGCGTATCTGGTCAAGATAGTCTTGGAAATCAAAGGTTTCCTTGGCCATCTTTTCCTGGAGTTCCTCGGCTTCCTCGGTTTCTATCGTGGCTTGGGCCTTCTCCACCAAGGAGACGATGTCGCCCATGCCCAAGATGCGGGATGCCACCCGCTCGGGGTAGAAGGGCTAAAGGCCATCCGGCTTTTCTCCCACGCCGACAAACTTGACCGGCTTGCCGGTAACCGTCTTTACCGAGAGGGCGGCGCCGCCGCGGGCGTCTGAATCGAATTTGGAAAGGATGACGCCGGTGATGCCTATCCGCTCGTCAAAGCTCTTGGCTATCTCGGCGGCGTTTTGGCCCGTCATGGCGTCGGCTACCAGGAGGGACTCGTCGGGCTTGACCTCGGCCTTGATCCTCTCCAGTTCCTTCATCAGCTCGTCATCCAGCTGGAGGCGGCCGGAGGTGTCCACGATAAGGGCGTCGTAGGCACCGGACTTTGCCTTGGCGTAGGCGTTGCGGGCAACCTTTACCGCGTCTTTAGAGTCTTCGCGGTAGATATCCACGCCCACCTGGGCGGCTAAAATAGCCAACTGCTCGATAGCCGCCGGCCGCACAAGGTCGCAGG
The DNA here is from genome assembly GCA_041739325.1 of Treponematales bacterium. GTDB lineage: Bacteria > Spirochaetota > Spirochaetia > Treponematales > JBGSOB01 > JBGSOB01. The sequence continues at coordinate 19,896 of JBGSOB010000069.1, read as the reverse complement.
CGGCAAGCAGAACTCGCCGCCCCTTGTTTTTCAGGTAGAGTGCAAGCTTGGCCGCGCTTGTCGTTTTGCCCGAGCCCTGCAAACCCAGTAAGAGGATGACAGAGAGGGTGTCCGGGCCTTTGAGGGCAAGGTCGATGCGGGTATCGCCTAGGAAGCTCACCATCTTGTCGTAGAGGAGCTTGACGAACATCTGCCCCGGGGAAACCGAGCGCAGGACCTTTTCGCCCTTGGCTTCCTCTATGGTGGAGTTGACGAAGCGCCGCACAACCCGCAGGTTGACGTCGGCGTCCAGCAGTGCCATCTTAATCTGCTCGACGGCTTCCTCAACGTTTTTTTCGCTTATGGCGGACTTTCCCGAGAGGCTACGGGCTATGTCGCTAAAGGTTCTTGTCAGTTTCTCGAACATAGGGGCTATTCTACCCCGGCCTGGCCTTCCCTTCAAGGCACCAGAAGAGGAAAGCCGGGAAGGGCACCTTTTAAAAAAGGTTCCCTCCCCGGCGCCCCCACCTTCCAAAACCGCGGTTTAAAATTGTGTCAGAGTGGAATGCCTGAGGGCTTAGCCTTCACATCCTTTTTTTATATGGAAAAATCGTGAGCTTTTTCTTTCACTAGAGGCCTATTGCCCGAGTAAGTATTCTTCCCAGCCTTGGAAAGTCGCAATCCTTGCTCCGGGCATAGCCTGAGAGGCTTCTGGTCACAAAGTCAAGCGCGAAGGCCCTTTCCGTTTCCGCTTCGATAGTGCCGGGCAAAAAGCGCCCGACTCTCTCTTTGAGCTCGCGCATGAACTGCTCGTTGTCGTAGCAGCGCACAGAGGGAGATTTATCCTGCGCTGGGGCATTGGCGAGAATCTCCCATATGCCCCTATAGCTTTGGATGAAATTCCTCAAGGGCTGGAAGACAGCGCCCAGGCATGCCTGCATGTCCGGCTCCTTGCCAGCGGAAAGTTCCGCGTCGAGGCCCGCGTCCATCGCGCTTAAAGCTAAGCGCCAATCTTCCAGCATGAGGGCAATGACAATCTCGTCCTTAGCCTGGAAATAATTGTAGACCGTCCCCGTACCCATGCCGCTTTCAGCGGCTATGGTCCTTACATTCAGGGACTCATAGCCGTCTTTTTCTAGAAGCCTTCGGGTAGCCAGGAGGATGGCATCTCGGGCGTGATCCAGCGCCTTGGGCATCGTTCTAGCGCGTGCCGCCAAGCCCCTCGCCCTTGCGGTAGAATGCAAGGATGAGGGCGGCAAGGATGCTGGCGATGGCGACCGTTACGTACATTTGACTGAAGCCCGAATTGAGGGTCTTCTGGAATGTCGCGTCTATCTTGGGCCGTAAAGCTTCGATCTCCTCAAGGTAAGCCTGCTTTGAAGATTCAAAGGCAGGGGGAATTTCCGCATCGAGTTCAGCCATCGTAGTCACAAGGGCAGTGAGCTCTGTGCGGGCCGCGCTCAGTCCGCCCCTGCTAGCGACAGGCATAGGCATGGCTGATGGAGCCCCTCCCATTCCCGCGGTCCGTCCCTTGTACGCAGCCTTGTCCATGGCTTCCAGAGCGGCCTCGATTTTTCCCTTGCCTGTCCTTACGCCGCCTTGGATAGCGTTGATGACAGCCGGCGTGCGGCTATCGTACATAGAGCTTGCAAGATCCTTTATGCGGTCGGTGATGGTGGTGACATCCGCGCTGCGCAGCTTAGCCACCATTTCCGCCGGCATTGCGGCCGTGCCTGAGGATGCGCCGCCGCCCATCGACATCGTCGCCGGGGCCGCGAAGCTGGGGATTTCCATAGAGCCCAGCATGGGCGCTAGGGCTGGATTCGCCTGAATCGAGGCTATCTGCCTGCCCAGTTTTTCAGCGGACTCCAAGCGCGGCGATTTCACCGCCGGCAGGAGGCCCATCAGCTTGTCTTGGGCTGAGATTCCCGCGTGAGCAAGAAAGCCGATCATAATTGCCGGAGCAATAGCCGTGCCGATGGAGCGGATGAGTGAGAGTGTTGCCAGCGCTGAGTTAGAGTCCTCCTTCCTGCAGTTCTGGAGCATCATGTAATTCAAGGGGGTGCCCATGGTGAAACCCAGGCCCAGGCCCATTATGCCCAGGCTCACAATAACACTAGCCCAGCTGGGGCTGGGAATGGTGTAGAAGATGAGGAAGAGGGCACCGGCAAGGCTAATGCCAAAACCTGCCAAGAGGATCTTTTTAGGGCCGAAGCGGTCTATCAGGCCGCCGCTTAAGGGGGCGGAGATGCCGGCAAAGATGCCCAGAACGGCAACGAAGTAACCGCCGGATCCGGATGCAATGCGTAGGGCGTTTTCCGCGAACTGGGGCACAAAGACCATGCCCATCATCATTACCCCGGCTATGAAAGACAGGATGAGGGTTATGAGGCTGCGCGGGTTCGTGAAATATTCTAGGGCAAGAATGGGGTCGGCCGCCCGCTTCTCCACCAACAGCAGGATGGGGAGGAGGGCGGCAAAGCCGATCAGGAAGGGATAGACGTCTACGCTGAGGATCGATGAGCCAAGGTTGAAGAAGTCAATGTTCCGCAGACCGTAGAGGAGAGAGAGGATCATGACCGTCAGAATGGGGATTCCGGCCCAGTCTATCTTCTTGACTTCCCTGCCACGGGTGTTGGGCAGGAAGATGAGGCCCAGGAGTACGATTGCCGCGGCGATGGGAACGTTGATGAGGAAGAGATAGTCCCAGTGGGCTTTGCCGAATATGTCCAGGATGGCGGAGCCGGCTGAGGAGCCGATGATATTGGCAATGCCGTAGATGCCACCCACCAAGCCCAATGCCATGCCTCGTTTGCTTTCCGGGAATGTCGTCCCGAACTCTGCCGTGGCTATCGGCATGATGCCGCCGCCGCCCATAGCCTGGATGACACGTCCAATGAGCATTACGGAGAACATGCCGGTGCTGGCAGACAGGGCGCAGATGGTGGAACCAAGGCCGAAGAGTCCAATGCTGATAATATACATGAGCTTACGACCGTAACGGTCGGCCAGCTTTCCGGATATCGGGATGATGGCCGCGTATGCCAGGGTGTAGATCGTGATCATCCAGATGCCTGTCCGCTCGTCCGCGCCGAGGGCCGCTTGGATGAGGGTCCGCGCCGGAGTGACGATGCCGGTATCGATGGCGCCCATAAAAATCCCTAAGAGGTAGAGTATGAGAATCATAGGCATGTTTTTAGGCGGGCTTAATGAATTGTCCGCGAGTGAGGCTTGTATCGTCTTGGATGCCATTGTCTTATCTCCTTAAGAGCCGATGCTTCATATGAACATTGTTCGTATTATGTGAACAATGTTCACATAATACGAAGTGGATGGGATTTCGTCAAGGACAGAGGGGGGCCCGACGCTCAATCCCGGCAACTCTCCTTGTTCCAATGACCCTTGCCGCCTCACTGTTTCGAGTGGGGAAGGCTTCTCTTGCCTTCTCCTTCATTCATGATCATACTGCTGCCTATGATCAACAGCTTACCCATTAAAGCCCCTCAGCCTCAGCGCAAACCGGCCCCCTCTTTCCGACCTCGGGTGAGTATCCCCCGCCTTGCCTTGGCGGGTTTTGCCGGTATCTGCGCCCTCTTGCTTCCCTCTTGCTACAGCCTCAAGGTCGGCACGAGCTACCTCGCCCTCCTCTCCAGCGCCAAGCCGGTAAAAAAGCTCCTTGCGGATCCCGCCCTAGAACCCAAACTGCGGGAGTTTTTAGAGCTTAGTTTGCGCATACGCGCCTATGCCGGCAGTACCTTGGGGCTCAAGGAAAGCCGCAACTACCGCAGCATGGGGGATTCGGGGCGGGACTACATAGCCGACGTCGTCCAAGCTTGCTCATCTACATCCTTTAAACGTTATCTCTGGTCTTATCCCCTTGTCGGCAAGCTCCCCTACAAGGGCTTCTTCGAGCAAGAGTCCGCCCGCGCGGAGGCCGAGGGCCTCAAGGCAAAGGGTTACGATGTTTTGGTGCGCCCGGTTGGGGGCTTTTCCACCCTCGGCTTCCTGCCCGACCCCCTCTGGAAATTCATGGCATCCTATAGCGAGGCCGACCTCGCTGATCTCATCATCCATGAACTGAGCCATGCCACCGTCTACAAGCGGGGCTACGACGCCTTTAATGAGGAGCTCGCTACCTTCATTGGTGAGCGGGGCGCTCGGGACTACCTTAGCTCCGTCTATGGGGCGGATTCTGATCAGCTCAAAGAGTTTGATGCCAAGAAGATTTCATCGACTGCCTTTATCGCCTATATGCGGGAAACCGCCCAGCTTCTGGACAAGCTCTACGCCCAGGGCTTGGGGCGTGAGGAAACCTTGAGCGCAAAGGCCGCTATCCTTTCCGAGCGCGCCCGGCACTTCGCCCAGCATGCCCCCAGCATCTTCCCCGACCCCGGCTATAGGAATTTCGACTTTTCCCGGGTCAATAACGCCTACCTCGACCTCTACCGCCTCTACTGGGGAGATAACGAGCTCTACGCCCGCTACTGCGATGAAGTCTGCGCTGCTGACCTTCCTGCTTTTATACGGGCAATGGGGAAGCTGGCAAAGGGGAGGGGAGACCCCAAGGACGCTATTCGGCGCAGCCTGGAACTCCTATCCCCGCCTCCTGGAGGGCAAGCTCAAGAATCCGCTCCCGCGCCCTAAAGGGCCCCAGGGCATCCAAGCCCAGTCCCTCAACCGCAGCCTGAATCAGGTCTCCCCGCTCGGGCTTTTCTTTAGCCTTCCAAAATGCGCGGCCTGAGGCTTCCATGGCCCTAAGGGGAATAAGGCCGATAAGCTCGGAGCCCCCCAGGCCGCAGCCGTATTCAGACGCTAGCTTCCTGGCGTGGAGGTAGACCTGCGCGAGGGGGGCGGCGTGAATATCGTAGACATTGCAGGAGATTTGGGCCCGACCGTAGCCCTCCATCCACCAGCCTATCGCCTTGAGGCCCGGGAAGGGCCCCCCGGTGGCATCGCCCCTTCCCTGGGGGGAAAAGCGTAGGCGGGCGGCTATCTTTTTGGCTATCTCAAGGCTTCCGCCCTCTAGGTTGATGTTCCAGGCTATAAGAAAATCGCGGGCGCCGCAAACGCTTGCCCCCCAGGAGGGCACAAAGAGGCGGGGCCCAAAGTCCGGAATCCATTCATCATCAGCTAGCTTAGCCTCCAAGCCCTCATAGCCGCCGCGGCGTATATCGGAAAGCGCCCTCCTCTGAGAATTGCGGGCGGATTGGGCGTAGAGATAAAAGGGTACCCCCAGCTCTTGGGCGATATCCCTTGCCAGATCCCGGGCAAGACCCGCGCAGTCCTCCATATTCATTCCTGAAAGGGGAATGAGGGGAAGTACGTCCAGGGCCCCCAGGCGCGGGTGGTTTCCCTCGTGCAGTCTCATGTCGATGCGGGCAAAGGCTTCCCGCGCCCCCGCCTTGAGGGCGGCAAGCACGGCTGGGACCTCCCCGGCAAGGCTGTAAACCGTCCGGCCTGCGTCAGGGCCGCTGTCGCGGTGGAGGAGGGCTGCGCCCGGGACAGAGGAGAGGGCGGCGGAGATAGCGTCAAGGCTCTCTCTGTTCCGGCCTTCAGAAAAATTGGGTACGCTTTCAATAAGGGCTGTGGACATAGTCTCTTTATATAATATGGGCTGGATTTCTTCATGTGGGAATGAGTATTTTCTAACACAGTACCTTTCCATCCGTACTGGTTAGGCCAGTTTTCGCTTACTTGACACATTATTCGATCTTTGTAGAATAGACCGGGACTGGCGCAAGCTTGTCTATCAAACGGTAAGGAATGACATTTACTGCATGAAAGTTCTTAATTATACATTATCCGCGATCTGTTCTGGAGCGCTTCTTCTAAGCTTGTCCTGCACATTTTCAGGAAAAGCTATCCAGGAAGCCCAGGGCCCCGATCTCAGGCGGGAGAAGATTGCCCTTGTCTTGTCAAAGCCCGTAACCCGCTTTCCCCTCTCCAAGCAGGCTGGCCTAGACCCCGCCTTGGAGCTCTATAGCCAGGCGGCTACCCGCTCCGTCGTCCTCGATTTTTACTCCAAGCGCACCGGTTCAGCCTGGATCGCCAAAACAATCCTCGACGCCTCCCTGTCTAGGGGTATCTCCCCGGCCCTTGCCTTTTCCATTGCCAAGGTGGAGAGCAACTTCCGCCCTCGGGTTGTGTCCCATAACCCCGGCTCGGTGGATCGCGGCCTTTTTCAGCTCAATTCCAGAACATTCCACCAGCTCTCTGAAAAGGAATTCTTCGACCCTGCCGTCAACGCCAAGCACGGCCTTTCCTACCTTGAGTATTGCCTCAGCTATGGGGATGACGAGATCGTTGCCCTGGCCGTGTATAACGCAGGCTTTCCCCGCTTGGCAAAAGGCCTTGTACCCGCCTCAACCTACGCCTATATCGACAAGGTCCTTGGCTACAAAGAGGACCTGGAGCAAAGTTTTGGCAATGAGGTTGTCACGCGCTGGCTTCCCCGTTCCAATATTTAGAAAGCTTTTTCAATAGCCCCTCATCCCCAGCTGGGGGGAGGCCGATACTCCTAGGGATGTACTCTGCCCAATCCAGAGCGGGCGGGGTAAAACGCGTACTTCGGAGTGTCTATGCAAGCCCCACAGCGCCTTTGTTTCTTTGTTTTCCTAAGCCTGGCCGCCCTTCAAACCCAGGCTCAAACCGAGTCTCCCGCCCACGCTCCCTCGGCGCGCCCACGCTTTGGAAACTCCCCGGCATCAAGCTACGCCTTCCCCCGTCTCTTCTTTAAGCAAGCGGGCGGAAGAAGCGAAAGCGCCTGGGTGTCCAATGAGGGAGAGGCTCCCCGAGACGTCTATCCGGAACCCATCCTCATGAATAACCAGATTCTGGCCTACTACGGAAAACCCAAGGCAGGCAACATGGGAATTCTGGGCCGTTACTCCAAGGAAGCCCTGGCAGATCAGCTCTTTAGCCTTGCCCGCAGTTACGACGCGGTTAATGGCCTGCGTGGGGTTAAGACTGCCTACTACCTCATCTATGGCACCGTTTGGCCGGCAGGGGAGATAGGCATTCTGCCGGAAGCGGTAACCCGCGAGTATATCGAGTACGCACTCTCCCGAGACATGTTGGTTTTCCTTGACCACCAGATAGGTAAGTATAGCGTAGAGGAGGCTATGGCCCGCCTCCTGCCCTGGCTACGCTACCCCAATGTCCACCTTGCCCTTGACCCCGAGTGGCGTACGACAAAACCGATGAAGGAGATCGGCCATGTAACGGCCGCCGAACTCAATCGCGCCCAGGAAATCCTTCAAGCCTACCTAGAAAGCCATGGCCTCCCGGAAACGAGGATGCTCGTGGTGCATCAGTTTAAGTGGTTTATGATAGATGATCGGGACGCAGTGAACGCCTCCTACGACAGGGTCCATCTTGTCCACTGCGCCGACGGCTTCGGTTCCCCCGCCCTCAAAATCAAGTCCTACCGCTCGAACGCGGAGGCTGGGAACATCCCCCTTAAGAGTTTTAAGCTCTTCTATAAGTCTGACTTTCCTAAGGCCGGCTTTGATGAGCCCCTCTTGAGCCCCGCTGAGGTTTGCGCCCTAGAACCCTTTCCTCACCTCGTTATGTATCAATAGCAGGTTATAGTTGTTATATTAAAGGTAGTATAAATGCCCAACTTCGGAGGTTGTATGAAAATTCGCGCCATAGTCACCCTTGTTGTCCTCTCTTTCCTATTCTTTGCGGGGAGCCTCTTTGCTTATAACCCCCCGGCCGGGGGAGAGGCCCTCAATGACTGGTACAGCCCCCGCCTTATGACGGGTGGGCCCTCGGTTACCGAGAGCTACGGACCGGCATCGGACGCAATCAACCCCGCCCTCTCGGCAATCCAGCAGCGTCTTACCCTGGACTTCTCCTATGTTGTCCTTGCCGGACTCGGGGTACAGAGTGATTGGGGCTCGGCGGTCAACCTTTCGGCCTCCATGCCCAGCCCCTTCGCGGTTTGGGGTTTGGGGACCCGTCTCCTCATCGTTCCCCAAACCCTTGTTTCCCTGCCCCTGGGAAACCAATTTAGCATCCGCGGCAGCATCGCCAAGGATATCTACCCCAATTTCTGGGTGGGAGCCGGCCTCTCTGCCGCCTTCGGCCAGCGAGATAGTCTAGACTGGGGTTTAGGCCTGGATTTGGGCGTCCGTCACCAGTTAGGAAACATCTCCTTCATGCGCGATTTCCGCTGGGGTTTGGTTGCCTCCGGTTTAGGAAAGTGGTACGCGCCCGGATCGACCACCCAAGCCCCGCTTGGAGCCGTGGGTGACATTGAGGTAGCCTATCCCTCTCCCTTTACCCTCAAGGGCGGCGTCGGCTTTGACTGGTTTAAAACGCCCTCGGTCCGCTTAAGCCAGAGTTTGGATGTCTCCGCTCCCTTTTTTCAGAACATCCTTTTTGATACAGGCCTCACCTTATCCATTAAGGAAGCCTTCAATCTTTCCGTCGGCTGGGGCCTCAATGCCCAAGAGCTTGCCAAGGGCACGACGGATGAAAAATGGGCCCTGCCTTCCTTCGGTCTTTCCGCCACCATCCCCATCACAACGAGCAAGAAGGAAGACTCCTTCCTGGCAAAGCAGGGATGGAGCCAGAGCGAAATCCGCCCCTCTACGGCGGCATCCTATCTCTATGACGACATCTGGGCCATCGGCGGCGGTGTTACCCTCCCACTCGGGGTGGTAGACCGTAAGCCGCCCAAGATCGCCCTGACCTATCCGCAAACCAAGCACGAGGTTTTTTATCTTTCCCCTAACGCGGACGGTAAAAACGACGAGCTTGTCCTGCCCATAAACATTAAAGATGAGCGCTACGTCATGGGCTACAACCTCAAGGTCATTGACGCTGAGGGCAAGCTCGTGCGCGAGATCCAAAACAAGGAAAGCCGTCCTGAAGACCAGGGTATCAAGAGCCTTGTCAAGCGCTTTGCCTATAAGAAGTCCGGCATTCCCGTCCTGCCTGAGATTAAGTGGGACGGCCGCGGCGAATCCGGCCAAGTGGCTCCGGATGGGGCCTACAGCTTCGTACTCACGGCAATAGACGATAACGGCAACCGCGGAGAGACTGAATCCTTCAAGCTTATGCTGGACTCCACCCCTCCCGGTCTCCAGATTGAAAAACCCGCCGACCCCAGCGGCCTAGTCTTTTCTCCGGACGGGGACGGCAACAAAGAAAGCCTTACCCTCAAGGCAAGCGGTTCGGCTGAGGACCTGTGGTCTGTGCAGGTAAAGGACTCATCCGGCATGACGGTGCGCAGCATCAGCTCCAAGGACGCCGCTTTGGCTGATATAAGCTGGGACGGAAAAAACGACGCAGGCCAGATCGTTCCCGACGGCGTTTATAAAGTCCATGTGTCTACCGAGGACAGGGGCGGCAACTACGTAGAAAATAGCGTAGAAAACATTATCGTAGACACCCGACAGCCCCCGGTTTCCCTCTCCATAGATACCGCCCACTTTTCGCCTAACGCAGACGGGGTGCGCGACAGCATAAGTTTCAGCCCTGGGGTGCCGGTGCGCACTGGCCTTTCTTCTTGGAGCCTTGCCGTTAAGGACAAGGCCGGCCTCATGGTCTGGGAGACTTCCGGTGCAGGGGCGGAGACTCTAAAAGCCGAGTACATCTTCCTAGGCAAGGACAACTCAGGCGCCGCCCTTAAAGAGGGCCTGTACCAAGCCCAACTCTCCGTCAACTACGTCAACGGCCACAAGCCCTCAATCCTCTCCCCGCTGTTCAACCTAGATCTCACCAAGCCGAGGGCGGCCGTCAAGGCTGAGGTTGCCGTATTCTCCCCTAATGGAGACGGCAAACAGGACGAAGCTGTGATCAGCCAGAGCGGTTCGGAAGAGGATCTATGGCTCGGTGAAATCCGCGACTCCCTCAACAACCTCGTGGGCAGTCTGCGCTTTGTCGGCAAGCTTGACCCCAAGGCCGAGTGGGACGGTATAGCAAGTTCAGGAACCCGCGCCCCAGACGGCAAATATCGCTACCGCCTGGTGGCTACCGATAAGGCCGGCAATGTGGGCGTTTCCAACGAGATCGATGTTCAGCTGGATACCGAAAAGAAGAATGTTCTCCTTTCCGCAGACAGCCGCGCCTTCTCCCCCAACGGAGACGGCCAGCGCGACGCCCTCAATTTTCTGCCCACGGTCAACGCTAACGAGAACGTGAGCGAGTGGAAACTTAGCATCCTCGATCCTACTGGGAACCTGGCGCGCAGCCTAGCCGCTAAGGGCCGGGTACCGGACAAGATTTCCTGGGACGGAAAGAATGATGGGGGCAAGATCCAGCCGGATGGGCTCTACCAGGCGAGCATCGCCGTTAAGTATCGCTCCGGAGACGAGGTATCGGCCCAAGCCGCGGCAATCAGCATAGACACTGTGGCCCCGACAATCGAAGTGGAGCTTGAATCCTTGGTATTCTCCCCCAACGGAGACGGGCTTAAGGATATCCTTACCATCAAGCAATCAAAGGCAAGCGATGACCCCTGGGAAGCCCAGATAGGCGACGTGGCCGGCAAGCCGGTGCGCAGCTACTCCTGGAAGGCCGGCGCTGAAAACGTCCTGTGGGACGGAACCGACGCCTCGGGTAATAAATTGCTTGACGGGAAATATCGCTACCAGGTAGCGGCTACCGACAGGGCCGGCAACCGCACGGTTAAAACAATCGAGGGCATCTCTATAGATACCCGCGAAACCTCGGTATTCGTTACCGCCTCGCGTTCAGGCTTCTCCCCCAATGGCGACGGCAAGTTGGACGACATTAGCTTTGGCTTCATCGTAAAGCTGCGGGACGGCATCAAGTCCTGGAAGTTCGAGCTTGCAGATTCCTCCGGGGCCGTCCGCAAGGCTTGGGCTGGAGACTCCTCCGCGTCACTCCCCACCCAGCTTGCCTGGGACGGTAAAGGCGATGACGCTAAGGTTACTGAGAGCAGTTATATCGGCTCCTTCCGCGTAGAGTACCAGAAGGGCGACGCTCCCGAGGCAAAAACCGGAGCCATCATCCTCGACGTTTCAGCGCCGGTGCTCCGCACCAGTCTTAGCCCCATACCCTTCTCACCGGACAACGACGGCCTTGACGACGAGGTGACGATTTCCCTGGCGGTCAGCGACGCATCAGACATCAAGGACTGGAAGTTCGAGATTAGTGAGGCATCGGTAGACGACGCCAAGGCAAAGGGCCGCCTCTTCATGCGCTACGAAGGCCAGGGCCGCCCAGCCGAACGCGTTACCTGGGACGGCAAGTCTCTCAAGGGCGAGCTGGTAGAGGCCGCCACCGATTATCCCTATTCCTTCAGCGTAACTGACGCCCTAGGCAATTCCGCCGTTCGGAGCGGCCTCATCCCAGTAGACGTCTTGGTTATCCGCGACGGCAACCGCCTCAAGATTAAGGTGCCCTCCATAGTCTTTAGGCCCAACTTCGACGACTTCAAAGAGTTGCCGGTGGAGACGGTAGAGAAGAATAACGTCGTTCTCAAGCGCATCGCGGAAATCCTCAATAAGTTCCGCGGCTACCGCATCCAAGTAGAGGGGCACGCCAATAACGTGAGCAAGATCCAGGGGCTCTCGGCCGCCCGCGTCGCCGATGAGGAAGCCAAGGAAGTTCTTCCCCTCTCCAAGAAGCGCGCCGAGGCCGTTCGCTCATTCTTGATCCAGTATGGAGTGGAAGAAAAGCGTCTTAGCGCCACCGGCTTAGGATCTTCCGAGCCGGTAGTAGATCCCAAAGACGCGGACAACCGCTGGAAGAACCGCCGCGTTGAGTTTATCTTAGACAGGTAATCCATTTACAGGTTCGTTGTTTCACGGGGCTATCCACCACGGATAGCCCCCTTTTTTTACCGCTAGATGGATGAAACATAATTTTAACCACCGATGAACGCAGATAAGCACAGATAAAGATAAATGGGTGATGGGTAAAAAGCGATGGGTAAAAAGCAGAGCGCTTGTTATCTATGTTTTCAGACTGTTTCCCTATCCCTGTCCATCTGCGCTATCCGTGGTTTCTTTTTAGCATCTTGTAGAGAAAATATTTTGACGAAGCGTCCCTGGGGCATTACACTTAGCTTGAAGGGAGACTAAGGTGGAAATATACGGAAATAAGATCAATGAAGGCTATTGGCGCTCATGCCTACGCAACAGAGACCGCTACGCCCGTAAATTCGGATATCGCCAAGATGAAAGCTTTGCCTATACGGCGTCCCCCGATCTCTTTTTGGGAGAGGCCCTGGGTATTATGAACCTACTTGACCAGAGTGGTGGAAAGCCCATAGACCCTCTGAAATCAGTGGTTATCGGCACTATCCGCATGGGCTTTGGGCACTACCGTATGGGCCTTGCCGCAGCCAGTGCCGCCCATTCCATGGGTTACACCCCCTATTGGCTGGACTACCTGGCTATCAAGGCTTCCACTGCCAGCAAAATTATAGATTACCTCAACAATTGGTACTCAATCGCCTCCCGCGTCTCCCAAAAATCCAAATTTTTCAATGACTTCATCTGGGAAAAGGCCACAAGCGAGTGGTCGCGACCCATTACCTATTACGCACGCGACCTTGCCTTTACCCAGCTCTTTAAGAACGTCTGCGCCAGCCTGCCCCCGGACATCCCCTACATCGCCAGCCACCCCTGGTGCGCACAGGCAGCCGTCCACGCCGGCATGAAAAACGTCGTCACCATGGTGCCGGACAACTGGCCCCTTTCCTTCCACTTGGCGGAAGGTTCGGTCCTAGCCGTCCAATCTTCATCAACCTTCATCGGCTACCGCGAGCTACGCAACATGGGCCCCAAGCACGAGATCCTCAAACCCATACCAGAGGGCATGATCCGCTACACTGGGCACTATATCGACCATGAGCTGGTGGCCAATATCGAGAAGGATTGCGACAGGCGCCTCAAGCGCATGAAGGAAAAGAAACCGCGGCGCTTCCTCATGACCATCGGCGGGGCCGGCGCGCAGCAGGCTATCTTTGAAGGCGTCATTAAGCACCTCATGCCCCTGCTCAAGGCCGGCAAGCTCCTCCTTTGCGTCAATATGGGAGACCACGCCGGAATCTGCGAATCCGTCTTGAGTCACTTAGGCTATAGCGAGGGTAGTGATTACACTATGCACCGCGATTGGAATGAGAGCTCAGCCTTTGCCAAAAAACTCCTTACGGAAGAGGAAACGGGGCTCCATATATTCCTCTTTAAAGACAAGATGCCCGCCGTCTACACCACCAACATCCTCATGCGCGGGGTGGACGTTATGATGACAAAGCCCTCAGAGCTTGCCTTTTATCCAGTTCCTAAACTCTTCGTGCAGCGGGTAGGGCGTTTTGAGGCTTGGGGCGCCATCCGCGGCGCAGAGATCGGTGATGGAACCATGGAAACCGAAACCCTGGACAAGCTCTACCAGACCCTGCGCATCCTCATAGAAAATGAAGACCTCCTGACCCTCTACTGCGAGAACATCAAGAAGAACAAGCAGGTGGGCATCTACGATGGGGCCTACAACCTCATAAAGATTCTAGAGGAGAGGCGGGTGGAGGCAAAGAAGAAGCATTGAGCCCAGCTTCATGCGCAAAAGTGATGCAGGCAAAAGGGCAGGGTTGACCTAAAAGGGCGGCCCTGCTTTTTTTTATGTGAATGAGCGTGAATGTTCAGCGAGGGGAAGATTCTTCTAAGGGGAGGTATTCGCGCTTTGCTTGGGCTGCGGCTTGGCGGTAGTGGAGGGCGCTTTTTTGAATGGAGGCCAAGACGGCCGGGCCGATATCCTTCGTATCCACGGCTGGGCTCCCCATGATAAGACGACCGGGCGGAAAGCACTTGCCTTGGGTAACCAGGGCTCCGGCGGCAACGATGGAGCCGGGTCCTATCCTTACCCCAGAGAGGATGATGGCCCCCATGCCTACCAGGCAATCATCCCCGATGACGCAAGCGTGGAGGATTGCCCCGTGGCCGACCGTGCAATTTTTTCCGATAAGGCAGGGTTGCCCTGGGTCGGCATGGACGACTACCCCATCCTGGATATTACTTCCCGCGCCAATCTTTATGGCCGCTTCATCGCCCCGAAGGGTGGCCGCGAACCAAACGGAAGAATCCTCCCCCAGCTCAACCTCACCGGCAATTTCGCAATTCCAGGCGGTAAAGCAGGAGGAGGCTATCTGGGGCCGCTTCTCCCCAATGCGGTGAATCACGGGGTTTTTATACGATGACGACGGAATTTTCCGCGTCGGAGTAGGGACTCTTGACGTACTTGTCTGCGTTCCAGTCGTTTTCCCAGCGCAGGCCGTCAATGAGGTAGCGGAAGTAGTATTCCCTCCCGCATTGGAGGCTGATGACGGCAGCCCAAATGCCGTCCTTGCTTTTTTTCATGGGCGTGGCGCTTTCATTCCAATTATTAAAATCACCGACAAGGTAGACGCTGCTTGCCCCTTCAGCCGCCGCGTCCGGTAGCTCGAAGGCAACCTTGCAACTCCCCTTATCCTTGGCGTATGTCTTCTTGAGGCTCATGTCGTCTCCTTCTTGGCTCACAAGGAGCCCGGCTCAGAGGAAAATAGCCTATACTTTTGATAGAATAGACATTCTTTCCCTAGTCTAGGCCCTTGATGCATCACTTGCAAGCAATAGAGGCGTTTTTTACGAATATTTGAGCATTTTCCCCACGTTTTCCCTGCCAAGCGAGGCTATCAACGCTTCGGCGACATCTCAAGTATGAGTTCAATCTCGCCTCGGGAGAGCTTTGTCGCCCTGGCAATCTCTTCCACCGTCCAACCTTGTCGGGCTAGCTTGGCTACCGTATCGCGGGTACCCACGGCCGGAGCCCCGGACTGCTTGCGGCTGCTCGATGTTTCGCTCTTCATGATATCGCCAAAGAGCTTCACCTGGTCTTGGGCTTCCTTTGCCAATTCCTGCAGACGGGTTTCCGTCCCGGCAAGCCATTCACGCGCCTTTTGCATATTCTGGATTCGGCCTTCTATATCCCCGAGGGTCTCGTCTAGATTTGTCAATTTAGTGACGACCGTCTCAATGCGCTGGTGGTTCTCCATAATGGTTTCAACCGAGCGCTTGATGTCGATAAGGCGATCCGGTATCTCTTTAAGCTCTTCGCCGTGTTTTTTGAGGCCCTTCTCTATGCTCTGAAGCTCTTGGAAATTCCTATCCACCCCGGCCGTCGTAGCCTCAAGGATGTTGGACTTTTTCTCTAGCCGCTCGAATTTTCCCTCAGCCTCGTTGGAAAGATCTATCAGGTGGCGTAGCTTGGCTTCAACCTCCGTCAAGCTGTCATGGGACGCGGTGACGCTTTCCAGCTTGGAGTCCACGGCTTGGGATATGCCTAAGAGCTTGCGGAAGTCCTCTTCCATCGAGTCTATCCTACGGCGTTCGGCCATAAAGCGGGTCATCTTTTGGCTGATATCGTCTTCTAGGCGCTTTACCTTGCCCAATTGGCTCTCAAGCTCAACAATCTCACTGCGGAAGGTCTGGGCCTTGGCAAGCTCTGCCTTGAGATCCTCTATCTCCTCTTCCAGGCGGAGCTTGAGCTCGTCCGCCCGCTCAAAGATCTTCGTCTGGGCCGCAAATGCCTTCTCACGCTTATCAAGCTCATCCAAGGTGTTCTGGAGGGCCTTGGCGTCCTCTCCCAGCTTGCCTAAGAGCCGCGCTTCGCTCGACTCCACCTTGGTCTTAATGTCCTCAGCGGCGGATTTAAGTTCCTGAACCCTCGCTTGGGCGGCGGCATCGGCTTCCCGCAGCCTGCGCTGGGACTCGGAATTATAGGCTTCGAAATTCTTGGAGAAGGATTCCAAGGCCTCGGCACCCCGCCCCTTGAGGTCCTTCGTAAGAAGAGCGACCTCGCTCTTGAGGGCTTCAAGCTCCTTGGTGACGGATGCCTTGCGGGCTTCCGCCAGCTCGAGGGTTTCGCTCATGGTTCGGCCGGCGCCCTCCTTCCAGGCGGCTAGCTCGCGCTCGGTTTTCTTGAGCTGCTCGGCAAGCTCCAGGGCGTGGCGGGAGAACTCGGCTTGGATGGTTGCCTGGGTCTGACTGCGGGTATCCTGAACGCTCTGCTTTACAGATGCTTGGAAATTTTCGAAGGAATTTTCGGCGTTGGCAATACGCTGGCCTAGGCTCTCCTCATAGGTCTCCAGCCGGGATTCCAGCTTTCCTATCTGATCTTGGAGCTTGGCTTGGAAGTCCCCGGCACGCTCCTTGAGGGAATCAGAGTAATCCTTTTCTACCAAGGCGCGCTCGTTTTCCGCGGATTGGGCAAGCCCGGTGAGCCTGGTTTCCATGAGGCCCTGCCATTGTTCCAGGCGGTGCTCGGATTCCTCGGAGCGTTTTTTAAGGTCGGCAAAGAAGTCATCTTCAAAAAGCTTGAGCTTCTCGGACACGTTTTCATAGGCCTTCGTCTTCAGCTCGTTGAGCCCGCGCTCGAGATCTCCCATGGCGGACTGGAGGGCGCCCATGTTCTCGGAGAGACGGCCCTCCTGTTCTTTTTGCCGCTTATCGATAGCCTCGCCCGCGGCTTGGAAGTCCCGCTCTATACCGGCGCGAATATCGGCCATGGACTGACGCAATGCCGCGTCTAGGCGTTCGATGTCCACATTGACCGTGGAGAGGGCCTGGAAGCGGTAGTCCGCCTCTTTTTTGGCGGCGGTCAGGGAGTTTTCCATCTCCTGGGCCATTGCGCTAAAGGCTGCCATGATCTCCCCGCGCTTTGAATCCGCGATCTTTCCCAGGCCCTCAAAGGCGGAAGCTGAGAGCTCCTGGGCGCGGGTCTTCACCTGAGCCTGGGCGGCCTCGAACTCGGCGGCGCTTGAAGCCTTGAAGGCAAGGATATCGGCCTTAGCCCGTTCAAGGGCCTGAACAAGGGCGGCCTTGAGGTTCTTCTCCCCATCCTTGACCTTGATTTCCACCGCGTCTACCCGCGTGTCTATTTCGGCTATCGTCGCTCCCCGCTGTTCGAGGAGGGTCTTGAATTCGTTTTGATACTCGGCCTTGTGGCCTTTAAGGAGCCCCTGGGTCTCTTGGATCCTATCCTTGGCCATGGCCTGGAGGCTTAAGAATTTCTCCTCCATCGCCTCCTGCAGCTTGCTCGCCCGGCCCATGATGGAGTCTTTGAGCTTGCCAAAGGCCGTGTCTTCCAGCTTCTCTGCCTCGCGGCGGGCCTTTTCAAAGGCCTTTTCAAAGGTGGCTTCCAGGGATACTAGCTCTTCCTGGGCCTTCTGTCCGCGCAGTTTATCTGCCTTTTCCATATCAGAACGAGCGGCCTGGGCCCGCTTGGCGGCTTCCTCGGCGCCCTCGGTGGAATCGCGCAGGGCCTTGTCTATGGAAACGCGCAACTCATGGGTATAGCGCTTGAAATTGGCATCGTTGGTTTTATCGAATTCGGATTGGATGGCCGGCAAACCCTTCATTACCGAGGAAAGCTTGGCGTCGGCCGCCTCCAGCTTCTTGGCTACCGTGTCGGCAAATTCGCTTTCTTCCTTGATGCGGCGTAGGTTTTCGTCTGCCCTCTCCGTCATGCCCATCAGCTCGTCCAGCACCGCGTCGTACTCAGCTATGCGTTTGCCCACGGCGTCCAGGGCTTGGGCGCGGGAATTGAGGCTGTCCTCTATCTCCTTAACCCGGCCTAAGACTTCCTTAGCCGCCTTTTGGCGCACATCGAGCTCTATCGCGTAGTCCTTGAGGGTGATATGCCGCTGTTCCACGAAGGCCCCCAGGTCGTCCTTGAGCTTATCCGCGTATTTCTTTACCTTTTCCAGGGACCGGTTGTTGCGGTCCATGAAGCGGTAGACGGCGAGGAGCGCCACGCAGGCGCCGAGGGTGAGTAGAAGGGTTCCGACGTCGAAGTTCAATGCTTTCTCCCAGTTCCGAACTTGTGTGAAAGTATACACCATAAAAAGCGGGGCAATACAGGGGGATTGTGAAAAATGACAGCCTTGGATCCTCGGCTAGCCCCTCAGGAATGCGGCTCGAGTTGCGTATAGATCCATGACTCAAGCTCTCGGTAGGAGGAAAAAACGAAATCCGCCCCCGGTATGCGGCGCCTGCGGCGGGAGATGCAGGCGGCCACCATACCCACGGCCTTAGCCCCCTTCACGTCGTAGGCGGGGTTGTTCCCCACATAGATCATTTCCTGAGGCTCAACCCCTAGGCCTTGGGCGAGGGCAAGAAAGGGTTCGGGCGCGGGTTTCAAGCGGCCGACTTCCTCTGAGCAGAGAACGCAGTCCCAGAGCCCCCCAAGGCCTAGGTGTTTGAGCTTGGCTTCTACCGGGAAGTCGGAAAGTATACCCAGCTTAAGGCCGCGCGATCGGAGGCCCTCTATAGTCTCGCGAACGTGGGGATGGATCTTGATGCGGGCGAATATCGGCTCCCAGGCCCGATAAATCCTTTCATCAAAGAGGGCCCGCACCTCAGCGCTGGGACGGCGCAGGTGGCGGGCGGCCAATTCAGCTTGGATCTGGTAGAAAGTGCCCGGATGGGCCGTGTCGCGTAGCTCCCGCCGCGCCCTTCCCATGGAAAGGAGGAGGCGGAAGTTGGGTATGAGGACGGGCAGAACCCGTGTATGGAAGCGGTAATCGGGATACAGAGTCCCGTCTATGTCAAAGCCGACCGCGCGTATGGCCATGGCCAGGTTATACCCCGGCCGGCGGAGGACTGTCCAGCGCGTCCGTATAAAAGGCAGAAAATCGGCTGCGCGCTCCTTGAGCAGGAAGGGGTCTGCCTGTATAATCGGCGCCGGATTCTTAGGAGGGACGCATGAACCTGATCTTCCTCGGCCCGCCCGGTGCCGGCAAGGGAACCCTAGCCGACCTGGCCTCCGCCGAGATGGGCATACCCCATGTTTCGACCGGTGAGATATTCCGTTCAGCTATAAAAAACGGCACGGAATTGGGGAAAAAGGTCAAGGCTATCATAGATTCAGGCTCCCTCGTGCCGGATGAAGACACGATTGCCCTCGTTCGGGAGAAATTGGCTAGCCCCGAGCTAGGCTCCGGTTGGATCCTTGACGGCTTTCCACGAACCGTCCCCCAAGCCCAGGCCCTGGAAGGCCTAGCCGAATACCGCGGCGCGGTGAATTTCGAAATAGGCAATGAAGAAGTCGTAAAACGCTTGAGTGGCCGCCGCGTTTGCCGCGGCTGTTCGCGTAATTATCACGTGGATTTCATGCCTCCCCGGAAGGAGGGCCTCTGCGACGCCTGCGGCGGCGAGCTCTATATCCGGGAAGACGATAGGGAAGGTCCTATTCGTAAGCGCCTCGAAGTCTACCGGGCCCAAACTGAGCCCCTCATCGCCTATTTTCGCCAAAGGGGCAAGCTCATAGACGTAGACGCCCGGCCTGCTCCGGACAAGGTTATGGACGCCCTGCGAGCAGCTCTTAAAAAAGACTAAGCTCACCCAGCCAAGGAAAAGCGGGGCAAACCTTCAAAAGGTTTTCCCCGCGCCCTTTTCCAATGGGGCCTAAGGCTTCGCAGGCTTTTTCGGAGCCGTCATGGCTTCCAGTGCCCCGGCTATCATGGAGTTACGGGCGGATGCCACCGCGTCCGCCTCAATGGCGGTAAGGGCCGGCCGCGCTCCGCCTGAGCCCGTCACCACGGAAATCGAGTCTGCCGGATAGGAGTCCAGGGTTTGGGCAAAGGGCCCGAAGATAGCCTGGAAATTGTCCAAAAGGTAGGCGGTACGCGCCTGGGCCCCGCCCTTATCGAGAATCTTAAGCTTCAGCTCCAGTTGGTCAAGCTCGGCGTTTGCCGTGGCGGCGTAGGCGGCCATCTCAGCCTTGGCGTTTAAGATAAGCTTATCGCGCTCGGCAAGGGCCGGCGTTACTATCTCCGCTTGAAGGCGGTTTGCCACCGCCTCTATCTTTTGCTTCTCCGCCTCTACCTGGGCTCTCAGTCCGGATGCCTTGGCCTTTGCCTGGGCGCTTGCCTGCTCAACTCCTACCGCCAGTTTTTGTCCCTCG
>JBGSOB010000065.1:0-40043 GCA_041739325.1 Treponematales bacterium | reverse complement strand
AAGGCCGATCTTTTTTTCCCTGTTTTCGACTCTAAAAAAAGAAGCGAAAGAAGGCAGAAAAGGAAGGAGAGGGCCTGGGCTTGGTACCACACCCCCCCGTTCAAGCTGCATTCCAGGAGGTTTGACCCAAAAACAAGGAAGAAGGCCCAAAATGCCGCCTGGAAATCCTTAAGCTTCAATTTCCGGCACAGGGCATAGGCAGCGATGAAGGAGGAGAGACCGTATAAAACGACAAGAAGGGTATTCGGGCTTTTTCCCCCAAAAATCAACACAAGGGGGAGAATGAAGATGCTGGGAACCGGCGGAAAACTCACGAAGATCTTATTCTTGAAATAGGCAAGCTCCAGGTAGGAATAATCTTGTTCCAAGCTCAGACGCCCCCTCAGCCAGGCCTGGGCTTGGAGGCTATAAGAATCCCAGGGGCTATGCGTGAGAGGGGAAAGCCTTAACCAAGAAAGGAGAAGGGCATAGAGGCAGAGCCCGAGAAGTAGAAAGAAAAGGAACCACTGAAGGGAAGTCATTTTCTTAAGTGCAGACCGGATGCGCATGGCTCATTCTTATACTGAAATCAGGACAAGTCAAGCGAGGAAGGTAGAAGAATCACTACAGATAGGCCTTTACCCGAACCCGCATGCGCCACTGTCTTACAGCACAATAAGCCAATCCCTCATAGCTTTGCGCAACCAGACTGAGTATCCATAAGCAACCGGGTTCCAATCCTTTCGCGCGCCTTCCTTTTCATGGGAGGGCGGGAGAGGGAGCCGTACCTGGGATTTTACTATGCTTGTCACGAAAAGGAGTTTTCCGTGAAAAAAACCTTGTTGCTCTGCCTCATCCTTGCCCTCTCACCCCTTGTTGCCTTTGCCGAATTCGGTTTAGGTGCTGCCGCCTTTTACAAATCCCCGGTCTTGATTGGAAACCCGGTGGACATTGACAACCTCAACGTCCATCAATTCAGTTTTGGAGGGGACGCCCGCTTCAATATCAGCCTCTTCCAGGTAGAGGCCCTTGTTCTTGGCTCATGGGGTTCGCTGAATAGCATTAATCTCTACCTCGACGCGGGTCTTGTCTTCGACGAGGACAATTTTATTTTTTCCGTGGGGGCCGGTCCAAACCTGAGTTATTGCTTTGCGGAAAATTCCCTTGCGCAACTAGGACTCAACGCAAAGCTGAGTTTAGACTACAAACTGGGACCAATTTCTCTGGGAATAACCTATATCATGGGATTGAACCTAGACAACGGCATCAACGTAGCAACCATGAGCGGCCTTCTGGGGACCCAACTACTCTTCTGGCTCTAAACCAACGCCAATATAAAAAACCCATTGTTCAATAGGCAGGCCGAACCGGGTCAAATCACCTTGCCCCAGTTCGGCCTGTGCTTTTTTTCACAGCCCCGAAGATCAAGCCTGGCCCCAGGCGCAGAGATTCGGGCCATGTTTAAGGCGCAGAAGATCGCGTCAAGAACAAGGAACGACGACGCCTTTGACGGGGAGCATGCTACCCGCATGTGACCCGCCAAAGGCTAGGAGAGACGCAGTTATTGACGCGAGATTCAAGCCTGTCCCAGGCGCAGAAGATCGCGCCAAGAACAAGAAACGACGCAGCACGGGCCGGGGAGCATACTACCTGTATGTGACCCGGCCCGTGCAAGGAGAGACGCAGTTATTGACGCGAGATTCAAGCCTGGTTAGCACTACCTAAAACGTTGATATTCTTATGCATATATAACTTCTTCAGCTCATCGCGAGCCGGCCCTAAGTACTTGCGAGGGTCGAACTCGGAGGGGCTCTCGGCAAAGACCTTGCGGATAAGGGCGGTCATGGCAAGGCGGCCGTCGGAGTCGATGTTAATCTTGCAGACGGCGCTCTTGGCGGCGCGGCGCAGGGACTCCTCGGGAATGCCTACGGTGTCCTTCATCTTTCCGCCGTACTGCTCGATCATCTTTGTGTACTGGACGGGCACAGAGGAAGAACCATGGAGGACGATGGGGAAGCCGGGGATGCGCTTCTCGATTTCCTCGAGGATGTCAAAGCGGAGGGGGGGAGGCACGAGTACGCCGTCGGCGCTGCGGGTGCACTGCTCGGGCTTGAACTTCGTGGCGCCGTGGGAGGTGCCGATGGAGATGGCAAGTGAGTCTACACCGGTCTTCTTGACGAAGTCTTCCACTTCTTCAGGTTGGGTGTAGTTGGAATGCTCGTGGGAAACCTCGTCCTCAACGCCGGCAAGCACGCCGAGCTCGCCCTCCACGCACACGTAGTCCTTCTGGGAATGGGCGAAATCGCATACCTTCTTGGTAAGGGCAACGTTCTCCTCGTAGGAGAGGTGGGAGCCGTCGATCATGACTGAGGAAAAGCCGGACTCGATGCAGTCCTTGCAGAGCTCGAAGGAATCGCCATGGTCCAGGTGGAGAACGATAGGAATGTTCCCGCCCAGGCTCTTGGCGTACTCGACGGCGCCCTTGGCCATATTTTTGAGGAGGATGGAGTTGGCGTACTTGCGCGCGCCTGAGGAAACCTGGAGGATTACCGGGCTCTTTGTCTCGACGCAGGCTTGGATGATGGCCTGCATCTGCTCCATGTTGTTAAAGTTATAAGCGGGGATGGCGTAGCCGCCCTTGACGGCCTTGGCGAAGAGGTCCTTCGTGTTGGAAAGGCCTAATTCCTTGTAGCTGACCATTGAAAACGCTCCTTGTGGGGTCTGTATCACCCCAGAATCGATGGGATTAGTCTAGATATACTAGTCAGGATACAGGATATCGTCAATATCGACGCAGGCTACCCTGGGCCTGACTTGACAGCTTTGTGGGCAGAGGCTAGCCTGGGCCCGTGCCTAAAAAATCAAGGATTTCCCCCCAACCCCGGCCCCTTAAGCTCCTTTTCCTGGTAAGTATCTTTCTTTATATCATTCCCTTCCTTGCTGCCTGCGGCCGCCCTCAGATAGGCTATATCTCGGATCCTGCGTGGAGCGGGGCCTTTTCCGCCTCTTCCAGGGAATACAAGGCGGGATTAGCCCAGGCTGGCTATCAAGTGCGGGATATCAAGCTCGACCTCAGCGGGCTTCCCAGCTCCCTATCCCTGGCCATAGAGGGCTACGCGGGGAAAACCGTTGCCCTTTCACCCCTCCTAGGTTCGGAAATCCAAAGGCTCAGCCCAGCCTTCCCTGAAAAGACATTCATCCTCCCCGGAGTATCCCCGGAGGGTGAGATGGCTAATAGCTATCTGGCAAATTCAGACTACCTTCCCGGAACAAGGCTTATGGGGCAAATGGCGGCGCGTGTTCTAGGTTCAGGCGCAGTGCCCCTTGGCAAGGGGAAAAAGGCCGATGCGGCTAAGGTTGTGATAGCTGAGGGAGATGAAGACATCGCCCGCCCCCTCTTCTTCGCGGCGGCACTACTTCCTCTGGGCGAGTCCGGAGATGCCCTGGAAGAGGCATTCCGTGCCGGCTTTTCCGAGGCTGCCCCCGAGCTTGCCCAGGAAATGATCCTCGTGCGGCGCATTCGGGACGATAGGGCGGAGGCGGAATCCGCCGTGCGTGAATTATCGAGCTTCAGCCTACGCTTCCTTTATATAGCTGCCTTTAGCTCGGCCCCCGCAGCCCTCGATTCGGTTCCCCCTCGGGGTTGGGTGGTTGCGGGGCAGGGGCTAGGCAGCCTGGATGGTATCTATCCTAGCTTGGCGGCATCCTTGGAAAACGACTGGCGGGCCCTCGCCCGATCGGCCGCGAGCCGAGCTCAGGCGGCTGGAGCAGCCCGCGAAAGCCTTCCTGCCAAGATATTCCGCCTCAAAGGCGACAGAGAAGGTATTTTCTCAAAATTTCCTCGGCTCCCATCTGTTTTTTCGGGGCTAGTGCGCCGATAATCGAATGAGAGGCGTACTCTCCCGTTCTTCGGCTGGATCTTGGGCCATCGGGTTGAAAGTCTTGTCCAGAGGGTATTTGGGCTACGAATCTTGGTTTGACAAAGCATAGGTTTGAACTTATAATCGAATCGAATTGCCTTGCGACCATGGATGAAAAGGAGTCATAAGCATGAGACAGGTCGGGTTGAGGGCGTTATGCCTTTTCTCGGTACTCATGGTCTTGGCGGGCATTGCGCTCGCGGATGACCAAACCGTTAATCTTGAGTCTAGGATCATCCAGGGCTTCGATAGCCCGGAAGAGCAGCAATGGTTCGTCATGGGTAGTAAGTTCGCGACCCAGGGCTACCCAAAGATCGCCTTTATTAAAAACACCTGGCCGATAGCCCTCCATGGCTCCAATCCGGCGAAACCGGAAGAAAAAGCCGTCGTGGGTGTCGCCCTCATGTATGACCGCAAGGAGTACAATTGGGCAGACGTAGTGCCGGGTGAAAAAAGCACTGGTACCGATGGCAAGGTTGCGTATCGCCCCAAGGAGCTTACCCTCCCCGGTCGCGTGTCTTCCATCGACGTCTGGATTTGGGGCTCAGGCTTCAATTACTACATGGAAGCCTATGTTCGGGACTTCCGTGGCATAGTCCACACCCTCAATATGGGCATGATTTCCCATACGGGCTGGAAAAACATTCGCTTCAACGTACCGACAAATATCCCCCAATCAAAGACCACCGTTCCCAAGTTTGAGGGTATGAAGCTGGTCAAGTTCAGGATCTGGACCACCCCCACCGAGGCGGTTGCTGTCATTTCCCCCGACCAAGACCCAACCAACCTGGGCCTGGCGGAAAAAGATGAGCCGGAACAGCCGATCACCAAGGCTATTTTCGTCTACATAGATCAGATCAAAATTCTTACCGACACCTTCGAGACCCTCTATGACGGCGACGGCCTCGCCGATCTCGAGAGTGTAAAGAAGAATTGGTCGAGTTCCCAATAAGGATGCAGAACATGAGAAAGCTCTTCATACCCTTGGTAATCTTCTCCCTCGTCGCCGCCATGGGCTTTAGCCAGGGCGCGAACGAGGTCGGTGCCTCTGATCCCAGCCGCGTGGGCGTGGACACCGCCCAGCAGAAGCTCAAGCAGGTTTCCGTAAATAAGTTCGAGGACGCAGGTTTCTGGTCTTCCACCATGTCTTCAGATGAGGGGATTGTCCAGACCCGCCAGTTCGTCGGAGGCCCGGCGGGTAAAGCCAATGAGCAGATTCCGGACGAGCGCTATGTGGGAATCGATCCCCAAGTGGCCGACAAGTATGTTATCGGCACCAGGGTTGACTTCTTCCGCCGCGGTTTCAACAGCTTCACCATCTACCCCGCCCGCCCCATTCCCATCGAGGGTATCGCAAAAACGATATCCATCTGGGTAGTCGGGCGTAACTTCAACCACGTAGTCAAGCTCATGCTTTCTGACTTCTACGGCAACGACTTTGAGCTTACCCTTGGCAAGCTTAATTTCCAGGGTTGGAAAAAACTTGAAGTTCCCATTCCCCCGCAAAGCCCGGATGGCCGCCACGGCATCATCCAGCGCAATGTTCATTACAATAACCGCATGGGTATAAAGATTACCGGCTTTAAGATCGAGTGCGACCCGATGGAAGCCTATGGCGTATACTACATCTACTTTGACGACTTGCGCGCCGTCACCGACCTCTTTGCCGAGGATAACCGGGATGATGACGACATGCCGGATAACTGGTAAACAAGCCTTCATTATAAAAAACGCCCTGCGATCAGCGGGGCGTTTTTTTATGCCCTTGACGTGGTGTTCGGCTTTTCCCCTCCCCTATCCGTTCTTATCCAAAGCCCTTCTACGCCTTTCAAAGCTTCGCGTACTTTATTTGACCTTTCCCGGAAAAGCGGGGTATCATAGCCTTATGCGAAAAATCCTGGTCCTAGGCATTGTTATTTTCGCCATCCTCTTCCTCCTTCTCTTTGGCTACAACCTTGCCTCCCAAAATGCGCTCGCCCGTTCCGTAAGAGATTCCCTGGCAGCTGTCAAGGCAACCGCCCGCCAAGCATCCTTCCAAGTCATGGCTATCCTCCCCTCGAGGGACGACACGGCGTATTACTCCGCTATCCGCGAGAGCCTCCTGGCGGCCGCCTCCGAGGCCGATATCGCCTTGCGCCTCCTTGAATATCGCCTCGGGGCTCAGAACCTGACATCGCCGGCCGACCCCCTCTCCCTCCCCCTCCTGGTGGAGTCATGCTCCATGCTCGATATCCAAGGCCTCATCATAGCCATCCCGGATTCACCCGAACTAAAAAAAGCTATCGACGTCTGCGTCGAGGCAGGGATTCCCGTCCTAACCCTTGAGTACGATTCTCCCCTTTCCAGACGCATGAGTTTCATCGGCTCAAACCCCTTTCAAGCCGGATATAGCGCCGGATTGCTAGCCGCCCGCGTCAGGCCTACGAAGGCGAGGGTTGTCTGTGTGCTCCCGGCATTGGACGCGGATTCACCCACGGGGAGGGAAAGCCTTCGCATGGGCCTCCTCTCGGCCTTAGACAGCTACGGTGACATGCGCGTGCTGGAAGTTTTAAGCCCCAGCCAAAGTTTCCAGGAAGGGGAAGGCCTCTTGCGTGAGTTACGGGAGCGCCACCCCCTGTTGAATGTTCTCATTCTCTGCACCCAGAGCGACACCATGGCCCTTGCCCAGGCCCTCATCGACCTTAATTTGGTGGGAGAGATCAATCTCATAGGCGTGGCCAATTCCATCGAATCAAAACGCTACGTGGAGCGCGGGGTTGTGCAGGCAGCCATCTTCCGCGACCCCGTCCTTGCCGGCAAGGCCTGCATCACGTCCATCCGAGACATCATTTCCGGCAAAGCCGCCAGCGCCTATGTTGACACCGGCATTAAAACCCTCCTTCCCGCCGGGTCGGAGATAGGTCAAAAATGATACGCTCACTTTCCATCCAATCAAAAATGATTATGACCGCGATCTTGCCTATCCTGCTCATGGGCTTGGTAGCCTCCTATTCAACCTATAGCTCGATATCTTTAGCGAATATCTATGACAGCCTCTTTGAGAAAAACATCGTGTTGGCCTCCTTAAGCTCAAACCTCAACTCCGCCGAACCTATGCTCGCCACCTACTTAGCCACTAAGAACTCGGATGCCCTGCGCGAATACATCCATTTTTCCTCCAAGCTGGAAGAGCTGGGAACCAAGCTAGAGGCAAAGCTCATACCGGAGCAAGGCATTTTGCTAGAACGCGACGTGGCGGCTTTAGTGCGTAAGTACCTGAGTTCCGCACAAGCGGCCATTTCCGGGAAGCGGGCCAGCCGTTTGGCGGAGTATCAGGAACAACACAAGCGGGCTAAACTATCCGCCGCCGCCCTACGCTACACCATTGATCTTTTAGAGGATTGGCATATGGAAAAACGCCTTGCCCTCCTCTCCGTCTTTAACGATAGGATCATCGGCATACAAAGATTGGACCTAGCCCTCATGCTTGCCTTGGCCGTGCTGGATTCCCTTATCGTCCTTTTTCTTTCCCTGCGCATATCCACGCCCATCGTTCACCTCTCGACAGCGGCTAAGCAGATAGCCGCCGGAAACTTCGATGGGCCGGATATCCAGGTTGAGTCGCGCGATGAGATAGGCGCGATGACTGAGGTATTCAATCGGATGAAATCCGGCATATCCCGCTATGTGCTTGAGATGAAAAACAAGGCCGACATAGAGTCATCCTTACTTGAGCAAAAACTGAAAAACCTTGAGATGGCAAATTTGCTCAAACACGCAGAACTCTCTTCACTCCAATCCAGAATCAATCCTCATTTTCTTTTTAATACCCTCAATGCCGGCATCCAGCTCTCCACCCTCGAGGGGGCGGATAAGACGCGCGTCTTTTTGGAAAACCTCTCCAGCCTCATGCGCTATTCAACCCGCGGCTTGGATCAACCGGCTCCGCTAAAAGAGGAATTCGAGTGCGTTGCCGCCTACGCTCACCTGGCTTCCACGCGCTTTCCCGGCCGCATCCTCTTTACCTTCAACCTCGCGCTTGAATTGGAATCCGTTCCCATACCCAAGCTATCCATCCAACCTTTGTTGGAAAACTCAATCAAGCACGGTTTTGGAGAGGGCTTGCCCAATGCCCGCATCGATCTGAGAGCCTACAGAGAAGGCTCTCAGGCCGTTGTTGAAGTAGAGGACAACGGGGTGGGCTTTCTCCCGGGCACGGCGCGCAAGGTATTTGAAGCGGCCGCTGCCGGTTACACCAGCCTTGAGCGCCAGGGCCAAGATGACTCGGTAGGCTTAGTCAATGTCATCCGTCGTTTGCAAATTTTTTGCGGCGACCCAAAGGCCGTCGAAATCGATTGCGCGCGCGGGATTGGCGCTTTGATCCGCCTTCGATTGAGGCTTGACGGCGGGGAAGCTAGGGAGGCCGCAAGTGGTTAGCATCCTCTTGGTGGATGATGAGCGCATCGTCATAGACGGCATCAGTTCGGTTATCCGCAAACAGCTGCCGGAGATAGAGATTGTAGCCACGGCTTTAAGCGGCCGCGAAGCGGTAGAGGCCGCCTTGTTGCGCAAACCGGACATCATACTGATTGACGTGCGTATGCCCGGAATGAGCGGGATTGACGCTTTGCGAGAGTTGGCGCGCTTGCGCGTGGAGAGCCTCCCCATATTGCTCACCGCTTATGAACGCTTCGATATCGCCCAAGAAGCCTTTGGCCTTGGGGTTTTTTCCTACCTGGTTAAGCCTATGAACCAGGAAAGGCTCGTGAGCACCCTGCGCGAGGCGATGCTGCGCGTTATTGAGCGCGGTCGCGACCAGCTCGACGTCTACGCCTACCGCGATAAAATCGAGGCGTATAAGCCCCTCCTGGAAGAAGCGCTTTTCTTCTCCCTCATCCACTCGCGACTTGAAGAGCGTGAGCTTAACAAGCGTTGCGCAGACTTGGGCTTTGACGCCAGTCATGGGGCCCTTTTAGCCATAGGCTTTAGAAGCCAAGCCGAACGCCCCGATATCGAAGAGCTACGCGCCACCCTCTCCTACCGAAATCGCGCGGTTCTCGGCAGCCCGATCTCAGGCGCCCTGCCGGTTTTCCTGCCCCTTCTGGGCGATCAAGACCTAGCGCTTTTTCTCCACGGGCTCAAGCGCATCCTCCTTGAGCTCCGCCCCAGCAGCCTCCGCTTCTGTGTCTGCGCCCCCATAGCCCTCTCTGAATTCAACCGCGTTTGGCCCCGTCTTTTAGGAGCCTTGGCCTCACCCGGCCAAGGGGAATTAGCCCTCATTGGCGACAGCCCGGATCAGGCTCCCATAAGCGCGGAAGATTCGAGCCGAAGGCACAGCGAAAAGGAATGCATCCTGGCGGCACGCAACGGGGAGTGGGAAGGTGCCCGCGCCCATTTTTTCGCCTACCTCGCGCGCCTGCGTCTTTGCCCAGCCTTGAGTTTTGAGTCTTCTCGAGCCCTCATACTTTCCGGCTACGCGGCCCTCTACGCGGCATCCTCCCTGCGCTTTATGGATCCCACTGACAGCCATGCACACTGTATCGGGTCTGCCTCAAGTTGGGAGGAATTAGCGCAAGCCGCTCAAGTGGCCCTTTCGGATTTGGGGCAGGGCGGGCAGAGAATCTCAGGCCGTCCGGCCCATGCTCAGCTTTCTTTGGCGATAGACTACGTCTGCGCACATTACCATGAGCAGATATCACTGGAAACCCTAGCGGAGATGATAGATCTCAGCCCATCCTATCTCTCACGTCTCTTAGCCGAGGCAACGGGAAAAAGCTTTATGGAATACCTCATCGCGGTGCGCATGGACCAAGCCAAGCGGGAGCTCAGTGCAGGGAATAAAACCATCAAGGAAATAGCCATCTCTTGCGGTTACGCGGATCCGAACTATTTTTCACGCCTTTTTAAAAAAGAGATCGGTCTGACGCCTTCTGAATATCTTCAGCGCGGGGGAAAAAATCAATGATGAGGAAAAGCACACTTCAAAAAGCGCCTCTTGAAAAAAAAGAGGGCCAAGGCCCAGTTTTTTTGCCCATGAGCATCCTCTTGCTAACCTGCGTACTTTGCGCCTGCGCACCCAAGGCACCTGCCAAGCGAGAGCGGCCCCTCATTGGATTTTCCATGGATTCCTTCGTGGTAGAGCGCTGGACACGGGATAGGGATATCTTTATGGCAACAGCGGCAATGATAGGCGCAGACGTCATCCTCCAGGTAGGGGAGCAATCGGCAGAGCTTCAAGAGCGTCAGGTTCAATCACTCATCGACCGCCGCATAGACGTATTAGTCATCGTCCCCAACGACGCCGACCGCCTTACGCGCCTGGCCCGCGAGGCAAGGCGCAAAGGGATCCGCGTGATTTGTTACGACAGGCTCATTCGAAACGCCGGCGCCGATCTCTACATATCCTTTGATAACGTGAAGGTGGGCAATCTCCAAGCCCAAGCCCTGACTCGCTTTGTGCCCTCAGGCGACATCGTCATCCTCCACGGGGCAAAAAACGACCTTAACGCCATCATGGCAGACAAGGGATATTTCCAGATCCTTGATACCCTGGTTGCCTCCGGCCGATACCGCATCGTATTTCAGGATTGGCCTGACGACTGGCGCAGCGAATGGGCGATGGAATCGATGCGCACGAGCCTCGACGCCTTCCCCAACATAAAGGGCGTGATAGCCGCCAACGATATGATGGCTGAGGCGGCCATCAAGGCCTTGGCCGAAAGACGCCTGGCGGGCAAGGTGCCCGTGATGGGTCATGACGCGGAGCTTTCTGCCTGTCAAAGGATCTATCAGGGCACCCAAGCTATGACGGTATACAAGCCCCTAAAGATTCTTGCGTCCAAAGCCGCGGAATTCGCCGTTGCCCTGGCAAAGAATGAGAAGATAGAAACGGATGATAGTATCGATGACGGAAGCCGCTTGGTTCCCTTTTATAAGATCGAGCCGATTCCTGTCTATAAAGAAAATATCATCGATACCGTAATTAAAGACGGTTTCCATGCAACCGAGGACATTTTTCCCCAAAATCTCTAATTTACCCTAGCCCACAAGGATATTTCCGCAGTTTTTTGGGCGGAATTGTCCTGCTATACCCTCAGGGATGAGAAGAATTTTCTAGGAGTCTCCAGTTTTTAGCGTAATATTCTCGCTTTTCAATTCCAGGAACCGGGCTTAGGCTGATCCTAACGACCGTAGGGTCGAAAAGTTCCCTTTCGGAGGATAAGCTATGAAACGTATTGCCACCCTCGTATTCGCCCTCCTGTTCTTGGCGATCTTCGCCACGAACGCCTTCGCCCAGAAGGTACAGGTCGGCATCGTCCTTCCCACCAAGGATGAGCCTCGCTGGATCCAGGATCAAACCCGCTTTGCCCAAGCCCTTAAGAACGCCGGTATCGGCGTTGACGTCCTTTTCTCCCAGGGCGATTCCGCCAAGGAAAAAGCCAACGTTGAAGCCCTTATCGCCAAGGGCATCAAGGTTCTCATCATCTGCCCGCAGGATGGAACCGCCGCGGCTGCCGCAGCCAACGCCGCCAAGGCCGCCAAGGTAAAGGTCATTTCCTATGACCGCCTCATCCGCGAGACCGATGCCGTTGACTACTATGTTACCTTCGACTCCGTCGAAGTCGGCATGGCATGGGGCCAATTCCTCGTGGAGAAAGCCGGTACCAAGAAAAACCAGAACCTGTACCTCTATGCCGGCGCTGCCTCTGACAACAACGCCTTCCTCTTCTTTGAAGGCGCATGGAAGGTTCTCCAGCCCAAGATCGTCGATGGCACCTTCGTAATCAAGAACTCCTCGGAAGCTGTCGCCCTCAAGGCTAAGAACGTTCTTACCCGCACCGAGATGGGAAAGATCATCGGCCAGGTTACCACCAACTGGAACTTCAACGACGCCAAGAGCAAGGCTGAAGCCAACCTCACCGCCTCTAGGACCGCCGACAAGGGCGAAGTCTTTATTTGCGCTCCGAACGACGGAACCGCTCGCGCCATCGCCGACGCCTTCGGCGCCGACAAAGACGTGAAGAAGTTCTGGATCACCGGCCAGGACGCCGAAATTGCCTCCATCCAGTACATCATCGACGGCAAGCAGTCAATGACCGTTCTTAAGGACGTGCGCATCCTGGTAGACGATGCCATCTCCGCCGCCAAGGCCCTGCTCAAGGGCGCGGTACCTCCCTCAACCACCAGCTACGACAATGGTAAGAAGAAGGTTCCCGCAATGCCGACAGCCGTCATCACCGTTACCAAAGACAACGTGAAAGAAGCTATCGTCGAATCTGGCTACTGGTCCGCGGACAAGTTCACCGGCCTCTAGGGGCTAGCTGAAGTTGGGGTGGATGCCTGGCGGCATCCATCCCGGCCTCTACCATCTCGCCCTAAGCTTCCATGGAGAGCAAGAGTCAATGAACAACGCTATTCTTGAGATGAAAAACATAAGCAAGGAATTCCCCGGCGTGAAGGCCCTCAGCGACGTGAGTTTTTCCGTTGCCCACGGCGAGATTCATTGCCTGGTTGGGGAAAACGGTGCGGGTAAATCCACCCTGATGAAGGTCTTAAGCGGTGTCTACGGTTACGGCAGTTATTCCGGGGAGATCCTCTTTGAAGGACGCGTTCAGCGCTTTAAGGATATCGCCGACAGCGAGCGCACCGGAATCGGCATCATCTACCAGGAGCTAGCCCTGGTTCCCGACATGAGTGTTTATGAAAACATCCTCCTGGGTCATGAGATCCGCACGGGGTTGACGATAAATTGGAATGAAACGATTACCAGGGCGACGCAAATGCTCAGGAAGGTCAAGCTTGACGTCAACCCTTCAGCCAAGATCCGCGAACTCGGGGTCGGCAAGCAACAATTGGTGGAGATAGCCAAGGCGCTCAGTCACGACGTGAAGCTCCTTATACTCGATGAGCCGACGGCGGCCCTGAACGAGGACGATTGCGAAAACCTCTTGAATATCCTGCGCGACCTCCGTAGCTCAGGGGTTACCTGCATCATGATATCCCACAAGCTTAAGGAGGTAATTTCCATCGCCGACACGGTCACGGTGCTCCGCGACGGAAAAACCGTCTGCACGCTGAACGGAAAAAAGGGAGAGATAACCGAGCAAACCATGATCAAGCACATGGTGGGTAGGGAAATCAACAATATTTATCCCAAGCGCAGCCCCTGCGTTCGCCAGGAGATTGTCCTTGAAGCAAAAAATTGGTCGGCCTACTCCGCCGCGCACGGCCGTGAAATACTTAAAAAGATGAGCTTTAACATTAAAGCCGGTGAGATCGTGGGCTTTGCAGGGCTGATGGGTTCCGGGCGCACCGAGCTTGCCAGAAGCATCTTCGGCAACCCGGACGGCTACCGCCTTTCAGGATCGCTTTCCTTGCATGGATTGCCGACGGCATTCAATAGCCCACGCGACGCGATAGACCACGGAATAGCCTATGCCAGCGAGGACCGCAAGGGCAACGGTCTGATCCTCATCCAAGACGTTAAGCAAAACATTAGCCTGGCCAATCTCAAGGGAATATCGCGCAACGGCATACTCAACGACAACGCCGAGGTTAAGGTCGCCAATGAATACCGCAAGGCCATGACCATAAAGACCCCGAGCATAGAGCAAAAGGTAGTGAACCTATCCGGCGGAAACCAGCAAAAGGTATCCATATCAAAATGGCTTTTCGTTACCCCGAAGCTCCTGATCCTGGATGAACCGACGCGCGGTATAGACGTGGGAGCGAAGTTCGAAATCTATACCATCATGAATAAACTCGTAGAGGAAGGGATGAGCATCATCATGATCTCCTCCGAACTGCCCGAGGTCCTGGGCATGAGCGACAGGATCTATATCGTCTCTTCGGGGCGGATAACCGGTGAAGTGCCGGCCTCCGAAGCCACCCAAGAGAACATAATGCGACTGGCAACGAGCTAGGAGGAAAGACCTTGAAAATCCACGACCTTCAGAAAACGCTTAAAAACAACATCCGCGACTACGCGATGTTCATAGCCCTAGCCGTCATCATGGGTATCTTCGCCCTGCTGACCAAGGGCCTCTTCATCCAGTCCCGCAATATAGCCAATCTTCTCAATCAGATGGGCTATATTGCGGTTCTCGCCGTGGGCATGACCTTGGTCATCGTCATCCGCCATATCGACCTCTCGGTAGGCTTCCTCGCCGGTTTTCTAGGCGCGGTGGCTGCCATAACCATGACAAGCCTGAAAATGCCGGTATGGATAACCATTCCCTTCGTCATGGTAGTAGGAATCCTAGCCGGGCTGATAACTGGGTGGCTCGTGGCCAAGGTAGGCATACCCGCCTTCGTCGCCTCCTTGGCGGGCATGCTCATCTATCGCGGCGTTCTTTTAATGGTCACCGTAAAAACCGGCACCATCATCATACCGGATAAGTTTTTCAACGCCATGGGCAACGGCTACATACCGGATATCGTTCCCGAGGGTTTTCCCTTCCTGCCCAATCTGCATAAACTGACCCTCTTAATCGGCTTTGCGGCCATCGTGCTCTTTGTCGTACTCCAATTACGAGAAAGGCGCAGTAAACTCTCTTATAAGTTCGAAGTGCCCCCGACCGATATGTTCGTCATCAAGTTAGTCTTAATATCCATTTTGCTTGGCTATATCACATGGATATTAGCCGGGTATAACGGTCTGTCCTGGACAACCGTTATCGTCCTCGTTGTAGTGGCTGTTTATCACTTTATAACTACAAAGACAGTATTGGGCCGCCACATCTACGCGGTGGGAGGGAATCCGGAAGCGGCCGAGCTGTCAGGTATTTCCGTCAAAAAAATAACTATGATCGTCTTTGGCTCCATGGGTATGCTCTGCGGATTGGCCGGCATGCTTTACGCCGCCCGTCTCCAATCCGCCACCACCAAGGCCGGAGAGATGTTTGAATTGGATGCCATTGCCGCGGCCTATATAGGCGGTGTCTCGGCGGCCGGCGGGGTGGGAAAGGTAACCGGTTCCCTCATTGGCGCCATTGTGTACTACTCCCTGACCTCGGGCATGAACCTTTTGGGAACGGATATTTCCATCCAGTACGTGCTACGCGGCGCTGTCTTAGTCGTTGCGGTTATCTTTGACGTGCTTACCCGAAAACGTAAGGGCTAAGCGGTAAAAAACAGAGAGTTAATCCTTCCAGGCAAGACACCGGGATTAGCGTGCGGTTCTTCATCATCGGTTTCATAAGGGACTCAAGCTCGGAGCTTCGCCTCAACTCCGGCTTGGGTTCCTTTTTATTTGTGGCGCTACACGAATTCCAAGACTTCAATCAGTCAAGCGGCTTTTTTAGACTGTTCTTGTTCCAAAAAATCGCTGCGCGTTTTCAAGCAACTTCAGCCCAAGCTCACGCGCGTCCATCCCTCGTAGCTGAGCCAGTGTCTGGGCGACTAAGGCCGCGTCTAGGGGCGTTGAGGGACGCTTGCCCCTGTCCTTCCCGGGCGTAAGGTAGGGCGCGTCGGTTTCCACGAGAACGCGGTCAAGGGGAATGATGGCGGCCGCGGCGCGGAGTTCATCTGCCTTTTTGAAGGTAAGGGAGCCGGAAAAGGAAATAGAGGAGCCGGCATCAATGTAAGCCTTGGCCGATTCAGGACCATAGGAAAAACAATGGATGACGGAGCGATCGGCCATACCGCAGCGCTTGAGGCAAGAGAGGGTATCCAGGTCCGCTTCGCGCGAATGGATGATGAGGGGGAGGGAGAATTTCTTTGCCAGGGCGCAACAGCCCTCAAAGAATTCGATTTGAAGTGCAGGAGAGAAATCCTGGTAATGATAATCAAGCCCCACCTCCCCTAGGGCAAGGACGGGGTGGCGTAAATCAAAAGCCGGGTCGCCGTAACGGCAGATCTCAAGCGTGGAAGCCAAGGCATCCAGACTCGCACCCGGCTGGGTTAAGGCATCTTCCCCCGGCCATGCGCCTAGAGAGTAGCCAAAATCAAAGGGCAGAGACCCTGCTTGGGGGAAGGCTTGGGAAAGGGCAGTTTGTATGATGCGCACGCGCTCAGGTAGGTCGCCTGGCTTGGTGCCTACGTCCAATAAGAAAGCCCCACCGGCTGCCGCGAAATCTACGAAAACGCAGGCAAGATCTTGCTTGTCTGCCACCATGCCCAAGTGGGCATGGCTGTCTATAAAGCTTGTCCCCTCCATTATGATTTCTTCAGGCCGAACTCAAGCTCGCTCTTGCCCTTTTTGACCACGACCCTATCACCATCCTTCACTTTTCCGGCCAAGATAAGCTTGGCTAGCGGATTTTGCAGGAGATTCTGCACCGTGCGCTTGATGGGCCTAGCCCCGTAGGCTGGGTCGTAGCCGACTTCGCAAAGGTAAGCGCGCGCTTCCGCGCCTATCTCCAGGCTTATCTTTCTGTCAACCAGGCGCTTAGCCAGGGCATCGATCTGCAAATCAACGATCTTGAGAACCTGATCCTCGCCGAGGCGGTTGAAGGTGACGATCTCGTCTATTCGATTGAGGAATTCAGGCTTGAATGAGGCTTTAAGCAGAGCGTCTATAGTCGGCTTGAGAGACTCCATATCCTTTGCCGTGAGGATGATGTCAGAGCCGATATTGCTTGTCATGATGACGATGGAGTTCTTGAAATCGACCAAGCGGCCTTGGCCGTCGGTAAGGCGGCCGTCGTCTAAAAGCTGGAGAAGGACGTTGAATACCTCAGGGTGGGCCTTTTCAATTTCATCAAAAAGAACGACGGAATAAGGCCTGCGTCGTACCGCCTCGGTAAGCTGGCCCCCTTCCTCGTAGCCGACATAGCCGGGCGGGGCGCCGATAAGGCGAGAGACGGTATGCTTTTCCATGTACTCGCTCATGTCTATGCGCGTTAAGGCTTTTTCGTCATTGAAGAGGAAGTCCGCCAGGGTTTTGGCAAGCTCGGTTTTACCCACGCCGGTTGGGCCGATAAAGAGGAAGGAACCTAAGGGCCGGTTGGGGTCTGAGAGCCCGGTGCGATTGCGGCGGATGGCGTCTGCTACGGCGCGGATGGCTTGCGCTTGACCAACCACTCGTTTTTCGAGGGTCGGTTCAAGCTCAAGGTATTTCTGTATCTCAGAAGAGAGCATCTTTGAAACCGGAATGCCGGTCCATGCGGAGACGGTGCGGGCTATATCCTCCTCGCAGACCTCCTCACGCAACAAGCGATTCTCACCTGAGGATGCGGCCATCTTTTCCGAGAGCTCTTCCAATTTACGCTTAGCCTCCGGAATCAGCCCGTGCTTTACCTCCGCGGCCTTGCTCAGGTTTCCCTCGCGCTCGTAACGCGTCTCTTCGATACGCAGATCCTCCAGCTTTTGCTTGAGTTTACGGATGCCGTCGATCGCAGACTTCTCGTTCTGCCATTGAAGCTTCATGGCGTCCCGCTTTGAGCCTATCTCGGCAAGCTCCTTTTCTATCTTCTGGCGGCGTTCAACCGAGGCAGGGTCTTCCTCCTTGGAGAGGGCTTGCTTCTCTATGTTCATTTGCAGGATGCGACGCTCGGCTTGATCGAGCTCGGTAGGTTGGCTCTCTATCTCCATTTTTAGGCGGCTCGCAGCCTCATCAACCAAATCGATGGCCTTGTCCGGAAGAAAGCGGCTGGTAATATAACGGTCAGAAAGCATGGCGGCGGCAATGAGGGCCTCGTCCTTGATGCGCACGCCATGATGAACCTCATAGCGCTCCTTGAGGCCGCGCAAGATGGCGATTGAGTCTTCCACCGAGGGCTCGCCGCAATAGACTTGCTGGAAACGCCGCTCAAGAGCCGGATCCTTTTCGATATTCTTTCTAAATTCATCCAGGGTCGTGGCGCCTATGGCGCGGAGCTCGCCGCGGGCTAGGGCGGGCTTAAGCAAATTGGATGCGTCCATAGAACCCTCGGCCGCGCCCGCGCCGACAAGGGTATGCAGTTCATCGATAAAGAGGATAATTTCCCCATCTGCCTTTTGCACCTCGGAAATGACGGCCTTCAGCCTTTCCTCGAATTCGCCACGGAATTTTGCCCCTGCTACTAGGCCGCCCAGGTCCAGGGCCAGAAGCTTTTTCCCTTTGAGGCTGTCCGGCACGTCGCCGGAGATGATACGCCGGGCCAAACCCTCTACGATGGCCGTCTTGCCCACGCCCGGTTCCCCGATGAGGACCGGGTTATTTTTTGTGCGCCGCGAAAGGACCTGCATGACGCGGCGGATTTCCTCGTCTCGGCCGATAACCGGGTCTAGTTTTTCCTTACGGGCCAGGGCGGTGAGGTCACGGCAATAGCGGTCGAGCACCTGGTATTTTTCTTCCGGGTTTTGGTCGGTTACGCGCTGGTTTCCGCGCACCGCCTTGAGTGCGGAAAGGAGGGAATCCTTGCTCAGCTTAAAGCCTTGGAGAATCGTCCCGGCCGGACCCTCGTCTTTGAGCATAGCTAAGAGAAGATGCTCGACGGAGACGAATTCATCCTTGAGGGCGGAGGCTTCCGCCTCGGCCTTAGCAAGAATCTTCGAGCAGGCGCCGGTGAGGTATAGTTGGGCGGCATCACCGTAAACCTTTGGCTTGCGGTCCAGGGACTCATCAAGCCGGCCGCGCAGGCTAGCTACATCAACTCCCACCCGGGAAAAGAGGGGCTCAGCCACCCCACCCTCCTGCTCAAGCAAGGCATAGAGCAGATGGTCTGAATCCACCTGGGAATGATCCCTAGAGCGGGCTAATTTTGAGGCATCTTGCAGGGCTTCTTGCGCCTTAATAGTAAAATGATCGTATTCCATAGCACTTAAGATAGCGAAGAGGAGGTCCCGCGGACAAGGGGCTCAGAAAAAACAAGGCTAAGCGTTTTTGCGCTTAATCCGGTTTAGCTTTTCCATGCTCCATCATAGAGGCATGCTCCTCTGCCAGATGCTCCATCAGCTCGGCGACCGTCCACGTCAGGCTGGTCTGGGTTGTCATGGCAAAGGCCAGCTTTGCCGGGTCAGGGAGGGCGGCCTTGGCCGCGCGCATGACGGCCAGGGCCTCATCTTGTGAAAGGCCATGGAGTAAAATCACCGGTGTTTCCATCGCACAACGCTCCTTACAAACCTAGTTTATGGGATCCGCGAACCATTCAAGCGTTTCTATGCCGGCGCGGGTGCTTTCTCGCCCTTGAGCGTCTTTTTGCTCTTGCCCTAAGCCTGAGCGGACTAAATAAATGCCTGCCTCCGCCGAGCGCCCCTGGGACTCAAGAAATTGAGCGTAGAGACGATTTAAGAGGAGGGACTCAGGTGCCTTGGCCAATGCCCCCGAAATGAGGCTACCGGCTTCCAGGGCCTTGCCATGGGAAAGCTTGAGGCTATAGAGATTGGCGATACTTTGAATGGAGAGGGGATTTATAGCCAGAGCCTTCTCAAGCGCTTCCTCCGCTTGAGCCTCTTTACCGCTGTTGACATAGAGTATGGCCAGACGGTTGAGGAACTTTTCCTTTGCCTTGGTGGGAGAGGATTGAAGCTCCGCAAGAAGCCCCCTTTCCACCGTGGGAATAAGCTCTGATCGCATCCATTCTTGCGAATGGGAAAATGCAAGTTCGAGTTTCTGCGCAAAGATAAGGGGGGCCGAAAGAGCGCTTTCCATAAGGGGAATGGGTGGGTACTCATCGCGGGCCGAGCTGAGGCTGATAAATTCCCGTTTGGCCTCGGAGCTCTTTCACAGTGCACAGCCTTTTTTCCAGGCCTCGGAAAAACCAGTAGAGAGAAGGGTCGATTCAAAAGGGATCCACAGCTTGCCTTCCATACTGATGGCAAAGGTATCGGCCGTGGAGTACATCCATGCCATCGACGGGGCTTCACCCGTGCAAAACGCTAGATAGACATGGCCGGGACTGGTGAGGATGGCGGTTTGGAGCCCTACCCCCTCGAGGAGGGAGGCGCTCAATGCGCTGATATCGTCGCAATCACCCACCTTGTTAAGGAGGGTTACGCGGGGAAGGCGAACGGTGTCTAAAATTTCAGCCTTTCCCAGGGCCTTTGACACGCCGCTTTCAGGATCCTCGACATAGGCTATTCCGTGTGCTCCCAGGGCGGAGAGGATTCCCATGGCTTTGGAGAAGGCTCGCGGGTAGAGGCTTGGAAGCCCGTCAGCGGAGAGGGCGGCTGCGGAAAAGCCCCCAAGGATTGAATCGTTGGGGGTGATGAAGGCGGAGAGCGACTTTGAGTCCTTCCAGGAGATTGAACTCTTGCGATAGATTGTCAGGGGGAGGGTCTTGCTTTGGCTATAACTTCGGCCTTGAACTTCATAATTTAAACTGAGCAAAGCAACGGTAGGCAGATCTTCTTCCAGAGCCAGGGCGCTACGGTCTAAACGCAGCCCCAGGCTTAGGTCCATAGACTGCCCCGGCAAGAGGATGTCGGCGACAGATTTTTCCTCCGGAAAAGCCATAAAGTCCTTGATAAAAACCTGGGCGCGAAGCTTTTCCATCTTGTCTTTGGAGGAATTCTTGAGCCCCAGGCTCAAGGGGTGTTGGCGCGCATAGAGCTGTGAATAGGCGGGAATGAGATTCTCCATCCTGGCATTCATGAACTCAAGGCGTGGCGACTGCCGCTTGGCGGGGTCCGCCTGAAGGGAAAATTCCTGTTCAAAA
Source organism: Treponematales bacterium (assembly GCA_041739325.1). Classification (GTDB taxonomy): domain Bacteria; phylum Spirochaetota; class Spirochaetia; order Treponematales; family JBGSOB01; genus JBGSOB01. Next base: position 19,585 of record JBGSOB010000065.1, on the reverse strand, counting down.
TCAGCCTTACCCTTTCGCATCTGGGCGTCTTGAGGGCGCAGGGAAAGATAGACTTCAAAGGATGCGATGGCCTCTGAGTATTTCTGGCGAGAGGATTCTGGCCCCAAACGCCCTAGAATTTCAAGACACTCAGCAACCAGTCTCAGTGTGCGCGTCTTGTGCAGGTCCATCCGGTAGCCCTCAGCGGCATCTTGGGCGGATACAAGATCGGGGAAGATATCCGCAGCGCGTTGATAAAGGGTATAAGCGGCCTCGTGGGCCCCAGCCTCAGAGTAGAGCTTAGCCAGAGCGAGGTAGCTCTCGCTTGAAACGGAATCGTCTGAGATCCTTCGCGAAAGGAGCATAGCCTTTTCATCCAAGGGTCTTAAGTTTCCTCGTGCGCGGGCGTAGTCTCCATCAATGAGCTTGAGAACCTTCCGCCTGGAATAATCAATGATGTAGATGGACCCAGAGCCGGGGTCTACCGCCATGGCGCCGATAGTCAAAGCCTCTCCCTCGGCAAAGGGGTCTTCCACGCTGCCCAGCCTCCAACGCAAGAGACCGTCGCGGTTAAAGCAAGCCAAGCCGCGTTGATCGGCCAAGATGAAATCCCCCCCGCCTAGAGCCTGTATCTGTTGGGGATAGAAGGATTCAGCGGCAGGAAGTATGTAGGGAACCTCAAAAGGCGCTTTCTCATCGTTTGTAAAAACCCGAACCAAGGACGAGACGGTGTCTACGGTTCGCAGAAAACCCTCTGTGTCCACCATGTACGCATAGCTAAATGATGGAATCGCGTTATTTTGAAAGGCCACCTTTTTCCGGCCTCTGTAAAGTGCAAAACTTTGGGTCGAGATGTCATCGGTTAAGAGGCTTCCATCGGGCAATGCGGCTATTCTCATGTGAACCTGGCTTCCGGCGGGAATTCTTTCAGCGGCGTTTTGCCCGGGAGCTATCCGAAATATATCTCCGTTGAGGCTTGATGAAAGAAAAAGCGTTCCCGATGAGTTAACCGCGGCTCGATAGTAATAGCTGCCCGTCGGTACTTTTTCCGGTTGTATGACAGAGGAGAGCCTAAAATCCCCATCCAAGGCTATACAACGGTCTTGTACGGGCAGATAGACAAGGCCACGGCCACCAAATGCTATATCGAGGGGAACCGATAAGGAGTGGAGCCCCCAATACTCGTTAAAAAGGCCAAAATCCATCGATGCTACGGCAATCGGAGGCTTTCCAAGATGGTTCTTCCCCGAAGCTTGAGCCCAAAGCGCGACTAAGGCCCCCGGTACTCGCGTAAGAATTTCATCCTCCCCGGAGAGAATCAAAATTCGCTTTGCTAGTGCCGTGTCATCTGTCGGCCGGAATATTTCCGCGACGGCTATTCTTGAATCCGTGTTGAACAGGATACGAAGGTCTATCACGTAGCTGGGATTAATCGCGTTAAGCGAAAAAATAGCGCCGAGGGGCTTTGCCTTCGACCCTGCCAATGAAAAAAGCTGATCCAGTAGCGCATCCCCATCTTCCTTAGCAAGCTTTTCACCAGCAATGACAATGAGGGATGATTTAACGCCTACGGTATCTTGGGCTATACCAGTAGCGCTAAGGGAAAAAAATAGCCAAACAAAGACTAAGTTCTTAACTTTCATCCGATACCCCCGAAGGAAAGCCTTTGTATCCGCAACCTTTGTATCCAAGGCCTTCCCGTGATATAATACTAGCACAGAGGTAGTCGGAAATGCATCTTTTTTCTAGATCCCTAAGCTTGTTTTTACTTTTAGCCCTCCAGGCGGCCCTTACGGCCCAAATTCGGGCAGAGATGATAGATGGTCAAGTTGAGTATCAACAAAGCGGGAAATGGAAGGCCATTGATGAAGGCCGCGTGCTCTCAAACGCAGATCTTGACAAGGTGCGCCTTGGCCAGAAATCCTACGCCGAATTCAAGCGCGGCAGCGGTAGGGTGAGCCTTTCCGCGCCGGGGATCTTTGACATCCCCGCCCTCTTTAACAAAGCGGCGGCTAAACCGGCTGAAAGCATCCTAGGGACCAAGGTCCGCATTTTGCTTCAGGGCAAAAAAGAGGAGCTGGGCGCGGTCGCTGGGGTGAGGGCATCTAGCCAAGGTGAAGACGGAGCGAGCCTCCTAGATTTTGACGCTGAAGCCTTTGTCTATCTTAAACGAGCCCAACTGGCCCTTGGGGTTGAAAATTTCAAGGAAGCTGAAAAAGACCTTCTTTTTGCCACTGAGCTCGCGGAAAATTCAGGGGAAGAAAACCCAAGCCTGAGGGCGGCAATAGCCTTTCACATGGGAATCTGCTATGTCGGGATGGACAGGATAGGCCAAGCGCTAAAAATCTTACGCTCCGCTTCCTATACCGATGCTGGGGAGGATGCCTTTGCCTACCTGATCCTCCAAACCAGCCTCAACGCGGAAACAGAGGCGCTTGAAGAGGCCAGGGCAATCCTTAAGGATGCCCTGGCAAGAAGTTCAGAAATAGGAATCGGCGAGGCTGATGTTCAGGAGATAGAAGATCTCCTTGAATCCCTCGAGTAGCTTATTCCCTGCAGCGTAGCCGCGCGGACTGCTCGTGGCCAGCCAATCCCTCAAGGACGGCCATACAGGCCGCGTCTTGGGCGACCATCCGCCTACCCCGCCCCGGCCTTGTCTCAAGGCTTGTGCGCAGGCAGATAAAGTCCTTAACCGAGAGGCCGCTTGAATAGCGGGTAGCCCCCGCGGTGGGCAGGGTGTGGTTGAGCCCGGCAGAATAGTCTCCGAGAGCTTCGGCGGCACCGGCGCCGATGAATATGGAGCCATAGACGGTAAAGAGCTCGACAGCCCATTTGGCGTCTTGAATATGAAGCTCAAGATGCTCGGGCGCATAGCGATTAGCGACCTCTGCCGCGGCTTCAATGCTGGGCACGAGGATAGCCCCGCCTTGGTTTGCAATGGACTGTCTGATGATCTGCCCGCTGGGAAGACTCTGAGCCAGACGCTCGAGGGCTTCTTCAACCTTCACTATCAGGCTTTCATCCGTAGTGACGAGGATAGCCTGGGCGTTAGGGTCGTGCTCGGCCTGCGCGGCAAGATCCGCGGCTAAGAACTCCGGCTTTGCGCTTGAGTCGGCAACTATAAGCACTTCGGATGGTCCTGCGTAAAAATCGATACCGACTACGGAATTTACAAGCCGCTTCGCGGCCGAGACATAGGCGTTTCCCGGCCCGACGACCTTATCAACCGCCTTGACAGATTCCGTGCCGTAGGCTAAAGCGGCTATACCTTGGGCCCCGCCTGATATGCGAACCTCGTCCGCGCCGGCTATGCGCGCCGCCTCGAGAATTGCCGGATGGGCCCTGCCGTCTGCCTGGGGAGGGGTCATTACAACGACCCGTTTGACGCCGGCTACCTTGGCGGGAATGATGCACATGAGGACGGATGAAAGCAGGGGATAACGGCCGGCGGGAATATAGGCCCCGACGGATTCGATGGGATGGACCTTTTGACCCAGAATCACCCCATCCTCTATCTCAACCTCAAAGTCCCTAAATTGCTTAAATTGTGCCTCGGCAAAACGCTTGATGCGCAGGGCGCAGGCGCTCAGGCAAGCCAAAGACTCAGGATCAAGCCTAGCTTGGCCCTCTACCGGCGGCAGGTTGAAATCCATGCATCGAATGTCGCCAAGCTCTACCTTGTCAAATTCGCGCGCATAGCGGCGCAGGGCTTCGTCCCCGCCGCGACGCACCTCGGCGATGATTGCCCGGGCCGTTTCTTCTATCTGTGGATCAATGAGAAAACTCGAAGCCTGGCGCGTAGCGCCATCAAGGCGACGTAGGTTTATTTTATCGCTTGCCATATTACTTCTTCCTTCGCTTACGCAGTTCGTTCCAGACGGCTTCCAGAGGAATCCCCTTCTTCACGAGGTAGGCGGTAGTAAAGTAGAGGAGGTCGGCGGCTTCCCACACGATCTCTTCATCGCTTTTAGCGTCAACTAGCTCAAAGCACTCCTCGTTGAGTTTGCGGCGAATGCGGTCGGCGTCCAAGGTGGCGGTATAGGAGCCGGGAACCGGGTTATCCATTCTGTCCTTGACAACCGAGTACAGCTCTCCTAAAGAAAACTCGCGCTCGCCGAAGCAGGACCAGGATTCGCTATGGCAGGAAGGCCCAGCCGGCTCGGCGCTGAAGAGTATGGCGTCAGAGTCGCAATCGGTACGCACGGAGAGGAAGCGTTGAACGTTGCCTGAACTCTCACCCTTGGTCCAGAGCGCGTTGCGCGACCTTGAGAAGTAGGTTACCAGGCCGGACTCAAAGGTTTTGCGCAGGGAGTCTTGGTTTGAGTAGGCAAGCATGAGGACCTGCCCTTCGCGGTCTCGGGTGACGGTGGGAATGAGGCCTTTGGAAAAATCCAAGCTGGCGATAAAGGCTTCGCTCACTGGCACGGCCTTCGTGTAAATTGCCATGCCTAATTGCATATCGTAACCTGCGTTCGACAGCTCGCGCATCTCCTCTACGCTCCGTATTCCGCCGGCGGCCACTATGCGCACACGGCCTTTTTCCGAGCCCAGGCTGTCGCGGATGGCGTCCAGGGCGGGGCGGTCGGTGCCGCCCATCATGCCTTCCTTATCCACCGCGGTTACTAAAAAACCTCCCACGTAAGGAGCCATGGCCGCCGCCGCCTCGACGGCGCTTAGGGGGAGGGTTTCCTTCCAACCGCGCACCGCAACCTTTCCACCCAGGCTGTCCAATGCGGCGTAAACGGTCTCTCGGCCCAAGGCATCCGACAATTCCTTGAGAAAATCAAGGTTTGGCTTGCCGTCGCGGAAGGCTTGCGAACCGATAATGACATGGCGCGCCCCGCATTGCACCAGTTTTTTGGCCTTCTCGAGGCTGCGGATTCCACCGCCGACACGGCAGGGGTATTTGCGCAAGAGGCCTTCGATTAGGGCCTGGTTGTCGCCTGAGCCCATGGCGGCGTCTAGGTCTATGAGGGCCACCTCACCAAAGCGGCAGAAATCCGCTAGGCGGGCCTCAACGTCGGATTCCTCAATTACCTTGCGCTTTCCCTGCTCTAGCTGGACGACCTTGCCGCCCATTATATCCACTGATGGGACTATCATCGCATTACCACCCCTTTGGTTTTCACGTAATCTTTTATCTGGCGCAGGCTCAGAGTGTTTTCATGAACCAAGGACGCGACTAAAGCCGCGTCGGCGCCGCCCTCAAGAAAAGCTGCAGCTATGTGTTCAAGGCTCCCAGCGCCGCCGGAGGCGATTACCGGAACGTTGACGGATGAACTGACGGCCTTGAGGAGCTCTATATCGTAGCCCTGCTTTACCCCGTCCATATCCATCGAGGTAAGCAATATCTCCCCCGCCCCGCGGGCCACGCCCTCGCGCGCCCAAGCTACCGCGTCCAAGCCGGTATCAATGCGCCCGCCGGCAACGAAAACCCTCCATGAGGAACCGACGCGTTTAGCGTCTATGGCCAGAACCACGCACTGGCAACCGAAGCGCCGCGCGCAAAGCTGGATAAGATCGGGGTCCTTAACCGCCCCGGAATTGAGCGACACCTTGTCCGCACCCGATCGCAGGTAGCGCGCAACGTCATCCGGACTGCGAGCCCCGCCCCCGGCGGTGATGGGCACGCGCGCCGTGGCGGCGGCCTTTTCTATGACGGCAAAGGCGGACTCCCGCCCCTGATGGGTGGCGGAAATATCCAAGAGGACTATCTCGTCCGCCCCGGCGTCCGAATAGCGGCGCGCCAAGGTGGCCGGGTCACCCATATCCCTCAAGTTGAGAAACTTCGTTCCCTTGACGACCCTGCCGGAATCTATATCCAGACAGGGAATGATGCGTTTAGCCATCATAGGGCGTACCACCTTTTCAAGAGTTCCAAACCGGCGAGCGAGCTTTTTTCCGGGTGGAACTGCATTGCCCGTATCCGCCCCTTGCCTACGGCGCAGGGGAAGCGAATCCCGTACTCGGCCCAAGCGATAACCGCCTGCGAGTCCAGCGGGGGGTGGTATGAATGGACAAAGTAAAACCAGTCCTGTCCGCCTTGGCCAAAGAGCCCCTGGTCTATGCTCTCAACCTGATTCCAGCCGATGGCCGGCACCTTGAGCTCGCCTGAAAATTTCACGCAGGCTCCGGGCAAAAAGCCAAGACCAGCTACGCCAGGCGACTCAAGGCTGCCTTGGTAGAGTAGCTGTAAACCCAGGCAGATGCCCAGGAAGGGCAGATCCTTGGCAAGCCATGCGCGAAGGCCCTCCACGAGGGAGCGCTCGGCCAGAGATTCCATGGCGGCGCCAAAGGCGCCAACCCCCGGCAGGATGAGGCGCGCGCCTTCAAGCCTCATGAATTCCTCAAGTTCGGCCCCGGAGCCGATCATCTTCCATTCTTGGCCTATCTCGTCCAACGCGCCTACCAGAGAACGTATATTGCCCGCGTCGTAATCTATGATGCCTGTCATGTCAACCTCGTTGGGTAGGGCTTGGCCGAAGGAGCGCCGTCAATGAGGCCCTTTGTCGAAGGAAGTTGACCCTGCATGCGCTCAGGCTTGGCGATGGCCGACATGAGGGCCCGGCCGACGGCCTTGAAGCCGGCTTCGTAGAGGTGGTGCCCGTTTTTCCCGCGCAGGAGGTCGATGTGGAGGTTGGCGCGCGCGCCCCGGCAAAAGCTCTGCCAGAACTCCTCAAAGAGCTCGCGGCTAAAGTCACCAGCCGCCCCGGCGCGGCGCTTTCCCTTGACAACGCAATAAGGGCGGCCCGAGATGTCTATCACGGCGCGAACCAAGGCCTCATCCATGGGGAAGTAGGCAAAGCCGCTGCGGGAAATTCCCTCCATCGAGCCGAGGGCCTCGGCGAAGGCAGAGCCTAAGGCGTAGCCTGTATCCTCAACGCTGTGGTGCGCATCAACCTCAAGGTCTCCGCAAATTCTGCCGGATAGATCGATCAGGGAAAAGCGGCAGAGGGCGCTCAGCATGTGGGAGAGAAAGCCCAAGGGGCAATCAAGCTCGCAGCTGCCCGTGCCGTCAAGGTTCAGGCGCAGTTCGATGTCGGTCTCGCGGCTCTTGCGAGAAAAGCTTGCGCTTCTCATAAAAGCTCCCCGCAAGCTTGCTCAAGGGCGGCCTTGACCGCGTCCTGCATAGACAGCGGGAATACGGTCATGCGCAGATAGCCGGCCATGCGCCCCGAGTCCCAGGCCTTGACCAAGACCCCGCGTACTGCTAAAGCGTCGCGCAACGCGACCGCTTTTTCACCGACATAAGCCAAGAGGAAGTTTGCGTCGCTTTCATCTACCCGCTTAAAAAACGCGCGTAGCAACTGAGCCCCGACCGCGCGGCGCTTGAGCACCTCAGAGACCACATCCTTAGGCATGCAGGGAAGCTTAAGCAGGTTAAGAGCAACGCGCACAGATGGGCGGGATATGCCGTAGGGCAGAATAAAGGGATCCATGCGTTCAAGCAAGGGCGCGTTAGCCACTAAAAAACCGACCCGCAGGCCGGCTATGCCGAAGCTCTTGGAAAGTGAGCGCAGCACGATGAGATTGGGTATCCGCGCCAGCCTATCCATCACGCTTACTCCGGGGAAGTCGGCATAGGCTTCATCCACCACGAGCGGGGTGGGGGCGATGGCCGCGGCTATCCGCTCAACCGTATCCGGATCCATGACGGAACCGGCGGGGTTCCCCGGGCTCACGAGGACCGCCAAATCCGCGCCGCGCGCGGCTTCAATAAAAGCAGCTGGGTCAAGGCTCCAGTCATCTCTAAGGCTCACGCGGTTAAAGATGGCGCCGCATGCCCCGGCGCGCACGTCGTACATGGAGAAGACAGGATCGGGCACGGCGATACGCTTACCCGGGCCGAGGAAGGTCTGGACGGTCACGGATATGCCCTCGTCAGCCCCTGCCGTAGGGCGAACTAAGCGGCTATCCAAGGAATAGGAGGCGCAGATGGCCTCTACAAGCTCGGCGTACTCAGGGTAGGCGTTGAGGCGTCCGGCGTCGAAGTCGGCCATAGCCGCAGTCGCCTGTGCCGGCAGCTCAACCAGGCATTCGTTCATGTCGAGGGCTAGAGCCGCTTGCCGGCCCTCGATCCGCTTATAAGCCGCGCTCATACGACTACCTTGCGTATCGCGTACTCAAGGATGTCGCTTGCCCCAAGCTTCTTGAGCTTGGGTATGAGGACGCCGGTGATCTTGCGCGGCACGGCCGCCTTAACCGCGTAGCCTGAGTCGTGGAAGAGGGAAGAAACCGTGGGCGCGCGCATGCAGGGCAGGGCGGCGACGATGTCGTCCAACTTCTCTTTAGGCACGTTCATTTCCAGCATCACCCGACCCTCGGCCTCAAGGATAGCCTGGAAAACGGTGGCCAACTCCCGCAAACGCTCGGCCTTTGCCGGATTGGCCATAGCCGCCTTGGAGGCGATAAAACGAGTGGATGACTTGAGGATGGTAGCCAGGATGTCCAAGCCGTTTTCGCGCAATGTGGTGCCGGAAGAGGTGTTGTCGACGATTGCGTCGGCGTCATCCGGGGGGAACACCTCGGTTGTGCCAAAGCTCTTGATGATGGTGAAGTCGTAGCCGTTGGCCGTCAGGTAGTCGCGGGCAAGCTTTTCGTACTCGGTAGCCACTACTATCTTGCGTTTTTTAAGGCTTTCCGGGGTTTCGCCAGAGGGCGCGGCAAGGACGATGCTCACCGGGTCGAGGGCCAAATCCATAATCTCCACCACGTCGGCGCTGCGCTCCATTACCCAGTCCCAGCCGGTGAAGCCGGCGTCGTGGCGGCCTAAGTCCAGGATGGGGGCGATATTCTGCGGCTTCATGATCTTTACCGCCAGACTCGGGTCGGAAACCGTGGGAAAGTAGGAACGATTGCTTGTGTTGATGGAAATGCCGGATTCGGAAAAAAGGCGGATGACGTTTTCGTAGATCCGGCCCTTAGGTAGAAGAATTTTCACTTGGTCCATGTTCATGCTCCTTGAGCGCCGTCTTGAGGGCGCATTGACGTACGTTGCTTCTCGTCTTGCGAGGACCGGCCAAAGGCCGGGAGCCGCGGCCCCTCTGAAGGAACTCACGGCGGATACCTGAATGTTAAGATCGCGTTAAATACCCACAAGGGGCATACTGCGCGTCTTAGCGCGAATGATGGGGATGGTGGTGGTGGAAATGATGGAGGGAGGTGGAAACTTTATTTTGCGCGGCGTAGGCTACATTGTCCCGGCAGGGGACCCGAAGGCAGATTCTCTCTGTCATACCTTCCTCCTTATGCGCAAAAGTATGACGGGAAGCCACAAGGATGTCAAGATAAGGTGATAAAAAGCCCCTTGCCGCCACAAGCTGGAGAAAATACCTTGCGGCCCCAGACATCCTAGGGTAAAATGGAAGAAGGGGTATTTATTCTTTATGCTGGAACTTCCCTCTTCCCTGGTTTTAAGTCTAAATGCCGCATGGAAGGGTGCCCAAAGAGGTCGGCCGGCAGTTCTCTGCCTAGGCATGGGCCAAAAGAGAAGCATGGAACCGCTCAGGGAATTCCTGAAAGCCATCGAGGGTCTGGGGGCTGAGGAATTTTTCGAATTTGACGCGTCAAGCGCCCCCCTCCTACCCTACGCGCCCCTTTCCCAAGCCATCGCCCCCCATTATAGGCGGGAAAAGGACATAAACCGCCTCTTTAACCGGCTCAAGGTTTTTCCTCGGCATAGGCCCTATTGGAAAGCAGTCTTCCACCGTGAAGGGCTTCGTGAAGATGCGGCGCCCGAACCCCTTATTTGGGAAGAGTTCCCGATGGAACAACTGAGGTTGGATTACGATATTGCCACCCTCGTCAATTATGCCTGCCTAAAAAAGCCCATGGTTGTTCTTTGCGCCAACGCCCAAGCCCTCCCCCTTGAGCTCATCAAGATAATCGAGGGTAAGGAGGATTTAGGGGCCCTCCTCCTCGTTCTCTGCTTCCAGGCTATGCCCCCAGCAAGCCCGCCCGGTAGCCCCTCCTGGGAATCCTTTATGAATCGGAAAATAGAGGCGGGAGACTTCATCAGCCTAGATCAGATAGACCATGCGGATAGAGCGAAGTGCTCCAGCCTTGACCCGGAACAAGCCCGGGCCCTTATGTGCTTTTTTCATATCGATTCCCTGCGCATGGCCATCCCCCCCCTCTTAAGCTCCCCCCATGTCTCCAGCCTGACGCCGGAAATGGAGTATCGGTTACGGGAGGTCTTGGCACAGGCCTATGAACTCTCAGGCGAACTCTCCTTAGCCTTAGCGGAAACGGAAGCCCTCTCCCGCCTCAGAGCCCAAGGGGATATATCGGGTTCGCGCACGGCCTTGGAATGCCTCTGCGCCCGCATCCACCAGGGTTTGGGTAACTACGCTCGGTCAACCCGCCTTGTTATCGAGGCCTGGGAAGGCTTAGGGCAAAACTGCGGGCCGCAAGAAATAGCCCAAACGGAATTCATTCTTTTTCAAATGAACGGCAACGCCGGCCTCTATCGGGAAACCTACCGGGACCTCGAGACTCGCCTCCTGCCTAAACTTGAAGAACTGGGTTGGGAAAACCATATCGCCTTTGTCCTTAACCGAAATCAAGCCTTTTTTGAGTTCTACCATCGCGAGGGCTACGAAGAAGCGCTTAAGCGCCTGAAGCGCGTCATAAAGATTTGCGAGGATGGGGGGAATATACGCCGCCTTGCCCAGTCCCAGCACCTCTTAGGCAGCCTTGAGGAGGAACAGGGGCAGTGGATACGGGCGGAAAAGGCCTTTCTCCAGTCCCGCCAACTCCTCTCTCCCATCGCCAAGGGCACGGAAATAGCCCGCAACGATAATGGGCTAGGCTACTTCTACTTCCTCACCGGTATGTACGATAAAGCCTATCGTTACCATGTCCATGCCCTCGAGCTTCTTTGCGATTGCCCCAACTACGAGGAAACCCTCCGCACCGTCTTTAACATAGGGCGAGTTTTCCTCCTCCACGGCCAGGCCGCCCAATGCCAAGAGTATCTGGAGACGGCGATCCGTTCAATGGAGGAAAGGCATTGCCCGGATATACTCTTCCATCCCCGGCAAAACTTCTATTCCCTCCTCAGCGTCGCCCAGGCCAAACTTGGGCAAGAGGCTGCGGCACGGAAAAATCTAGTGCGTGCGCAGGAAGTCGTGGGGCCAGAACCCAACCCACATGTTCAAGACTACCATCTCTGGACCGAAGCCCTCCTGGGCGAAAGCAGTAATCTCTACACGAAGGCGGAGGAGAGGATCGAGACCCGCTTAGCGACGGCTCGCCCCCTGCTCATCCACATCTTGATAGATTCGGGTGATTTCGAGCTCCGCAAGGGGGAAGAAGGGCGGGCACGGAGCTTGTGGAAGAAGGGGCTGGGCTACTGCCTGGGCCAAGGCTTCCACGGCGAGGAAAAAAACGCCCTCATCGCCCGCCTCGCGGCTCAGAGCCTACCCCAGCCTCGCCCCTTCCCCGCAGCCCGCGTTGACCCCAAAACCATCTTGGGAATCCAATCTTTTACGGTGAAAGGATAGATATGGACAAGGGAAAGAAAACAATGATAGGAAGAGATCTTGGCTTACGGGCCCAACTGGCTGAGTCCTGCGCAAAACTGCGTGAAGGTAAGGGCTCCCTCCATATCTTTTGCGAAACGACAGCGAAGGTTTTTTCATCCCTTCCGGCATTCTTCCGAGGCCTTCCGGACTTGGACGCCTCCAGCGTCTTGTGCTTCGACCCCCTCCTTGATGGCATTCTGCCCTTTTCGCCCTTGAGTGAGCATTTACGAGGACTCTGCGGCTCCCAATCCTATATTCTCGACGACCTACCCTCCTTGGGGCTCTATCCACGACACCGGAATCTGTGGTCCTCCTTCCTCGGTAGCGTAGAATGCGTCGAATCCGAGCCTGTCATTTCCGAGGAGATATACCAAGAACGGATTTTCATGCGTAAGGACTTAGGCAAGCTCCTGACCTGGGCCGGCAAGCGGTCGCCGCGGGTCATCCTCTGTTCGCACGCCGAATGCTTACCCCAAGAAAGCCTGGAACTCTTTAAGGATGAAGAGATTTTCAGCGACTGCCCCCTCATGCTCCTCCTCTGTTTCTCTGTCCATCCCAATGCCGGGGAAGAGGGAGAGGCCTGGAGCGGGTTTTTCCGGGACGAGCTCACCAACGGGCGCATCCTCATGCTCGACGGGGAGGAAGATATTTCCCCTCTTACAAAATCGAGCAAAGCCGATGGCATGGCGGCGGACAAGAAGCCGATTGACATAGCGGATTATCGAAAGTTCCTCCTCTTCCACCACTACGGCACCGTCATCCACTGGGCAAAACAAAGCTGGCAGGACAACAACCGCAATCCCGGAAGCCTCAGCCCCCAGGCTGAGCTTGAGGTTCTCGAAGCTCTCGCCAGGGCGTCTGAGGGTAACGACGACATCGACTCAGCCCTCTTCTACGGCCAACTGCTGTGGTCCCAGATCATGATCCAAGAAATCCCTGAGCAAAAAAGAAGGGCCCAGTGTCTGCTTGCCCAATTGTTTAAGGGGAAAAACGACCAAGAGACAGCGCTCAAAACCGTTTACGCCGCCTGGAAATCCATTTATGCGGATTGCCCGCTTGAGCAGAGAGCAGAGATCGAATTCCAGCTCTTTCTCCTAAATCCGCGCACGGGCCAGTATCGGGAGGTATTCGAGGGTAATGAAGATCGTTTAGCCGATGCCTTTACAAAGCTGGGCTGGAAGAACCATCTTGCCTTCATCCTCACCCAAAATCTTGCCGTTATGGAAATCTATGAGAGGCAGGGCGGAGAAACCGCCAGGGAGCGGGTCTTGAAGGGCCTTACCCTCGCCCACCAGGAAAAAAACCTACGCCGCCTGGCGACGGCCTACAAGGTCTTGGGCAGCCTGGAACAACTGGGGGGCAAGATGCTCGAGGCGGAAAAGGCCTTTCTTGAGTCCCGCGCCCACCTAAGCCCCATTGCCCGCGGCTTTGAGCTTGCCCGCAACGATAACGGCTTAGGCTACTTCTACTTTCTTGCGGGTAAATACGACTCTTGCTATCAGTGTCACACCCGTGCCCTCAAAGCACTCTTTCGCGGCCGCCATTACGAGGAAACCCTGGGCACCCTCTTCAACCTGGGCAGGGTCTACCTCTATAACAACCAAGCCTCCGAAGCACTCTTCTGCCTGGAATCCATCCTAAAGATCATGGACAGGCTGCAGATAGACGGAATACCCTTTCATTCACCCCGCAATATCTTTTCCCTCCTAGGCATTGCCAGCCTGCGCCTGGGAAGGATTGCCCAAGCCTTGGAGTTCGGCCGCCGCCTGGACGGTTTGGAACCCATGGACGAGGGAAACTATTCCTCAGATTACCAGATGTGGTACCTAGCCGTAAAAACGGCGGCCTGCGACAGCCCCGCTGCCGCGCGGGAAACCTTTATGAGGATGAGCGCGGCTATGGCTCAGCGACTTTCCGATTCCCGCCACATCTACATCCGCCTCCTTATGGATTACGGGGATTTCGCCCGCACGCAGGCAGATGAAGCCGGCTCGCGCGCGGTCTGGGAAGAAGCCATGCGGGTATGCGCTGATCCCCTCTGTCACGAGGCTGAACGAATCGTTTTCAAGGCGCGTTTGGCCGGTCAGGAAGTTCCAGCACTGAAAATATTCCCGCGCATCGAATTCGACCCCGAGGTTGTGCTTCAATTCGTGGACCAGGACTTCAACCTAAAGCGTCTGCAACGCAAGATCAACGAGCTTAATTTCCTTCAAGCCTGGCAGGAGAGCCTGCGGCAGGAAAACAAGCGGGAAGGCATTTTCGAAAAGACGACCAGCCTCATCTGTGAACATTTTTTAGCCGATGAAGCGGCAGTTTTTAAACTGGTCGAAGCCCGGATCCCCGTAGATGGAGAAGTAGAAACCATAAGCTTTTTGCAGGGAAAGCTTGGCGATCCAGAGGCAAGGTTGGACTTCCTCCACCCGCGCTACCTGGGCTGGGAGGGCAAGGCCCATTATTGGGAGGGCCCGGAGCGCGAACGCGGTTCCTACCTACCCTTGGTATTCTTAGGAAGGTTGCGCTACATACTCTGGATTTCCGCGGACAGGCGCAATCTCTCGGAAGAGGATCACCGTATTCTAGTAACCGCCGCTTGGCAGCTTACCGTCGCTCTTGAGCTCCTCCAGCTCCAGGAAAAACTTTTAGAGGCGGCAACGACGGACCAGTTGACAGGCCTCTCCAACCGCGCGGAATTCATCCGCCGGCTAGACTACCACATGAAGATGGCCATCCGCTTGGGCCCCATCCCCAAACAGGAATTCTGCCTTCTCTTCCTGGACCTGGACCACTTCAAGCATTACAACGACAGCTTTGGCCACAACGCCGGCGACCTCGTCCTCAAGCTCTTTTCCCAGATGCTCATCCGCGTACTGCGCACTACGGACATGATCTGCCGCTATGGCGGCGATGAATTCATCATCCTCCTCCCTGCTACCGGCGTCCCCGGCGGAGAGGTTACGGCCGACCGTATCCTTAAAGAGCTACGGGCAAGTAAAAGCTTCCAGGATGAGCTTTCCGCCTTCTTGGAAAGTCCCATCGACGTGCCCGAGGATGCCCGCCTCAGCTGCTCCATAGGCGTGGGTGAGTTTATGAGCAAGATAGACACGAGCATCGACGGCTTTATCGGCAGGGTCGACGAGGCAGCCTACCTGGCAAAACGCCAGGGCCGTAACTGCTACCGGATAGCAACATGAGGCTAGCCAAGAAGGGCAAGCGCCGCTCAGTACGGAACCTAGCTTCAGAGCGAATCTGCCATCAGCGAAGAATCATCTTGAGGTGCGCGCTGACCATCATAGCCTCCGCCCTCGCCCTCAGCCTGCTGGCCTGCGCCGCCTCCCCCAAGCCAAAGCTAGGAGCCCTACCCTCATTCCACGCTGATACTATGGAGATAGCGCGAGGAGGCTTGATTGCCGCCCGTCCTGTTCTAGCCACTGCCGCCGGAAAGAATCGGGCAACCTTCCGCCTTGCCTCTTTGCCCATCCTATCGCTAAAGTTAAAGACCGGCCTCTTAGCGGAATCCGGGTTCTCCGCCTGGCAAAAAAAACGCGACAAGAGAATCTATGCCGTGCAAGGTATTGCCCTCAGTTTTGGCGCGGCCCTGGTATCCGGCGCCATTGAGCGGCAATCTGGTCTTCTTCTTTTACCCCAAAAAGCCGCAGGCTCAGCCATGATGCTCAGCTGGGTGGTCTATACCAAGGGAACAGAGCTCAAGCGCGACGAAGTCCCCTCCCGGGTCCGCGGCTATGAAACCCCCATTGCCCAGATTCTCGCATCTCTTGGCTATGCCGTGTGGATGCCCGATTATTCAGGCATGGGAGAAAGCCAGGCTTTTCACGAATACTGCGTGCCTGAGGGCCTAGCCGCCTCTGCCCTTGACGGCCTAGCTGCGGCGCGGGACTACGTAAGGGGGCTGGGAAACTACGAAGAAAGCGGCCGCCTCTACCTCATGGGTTATTCGGAGGGGGGCTTAGCCGCCATGGCCCAGGTAAAAAAAATCCATGAAGAGGGGCTTCCCGACCTGAGAGTCGGCGCTGCCTATGCCATGGGTGCGCCCCTTAATTTAATGAGCGGGGTGGAAAAGGGAAGCGTAAGGGACGGCATCCTTGCCGCCCCAGAGTATTCCATCTACCTCGTCTTAGCGTGGGCAAGGGCCTTCCCCGAGCGCGTCAGGGCAGAGGAAATCCTCAAGCCGGAAATCTTAAGCCGCCTCCTTCCCCTCTATGACGGCAGCCGAGACTCGGAAGAACTGCACCGCGCCGTCGCATCTCTCTGCGGCAAGAAAAAGGGCGGGGTGCTTAAGTCGGACATCTACCTGGAATCTTACATGAAGTCCATGTTGGAGAATCCGGATTCGGTTGAGTATTACCGGGCACAGCTTGAGCGCCGCCTGGATCTCTGGGACAGGGCGCCTGCCTTCCCCATCCTCCTGGCGGCATCAGAGGCCGATAGGGTGGTAGACCCGGCTAACAGCCGCCGCGCCTTTGAGTCCCTGCGGGCCGCCGCCCCTAGTGCAGAACTTAAGCTTTTGCAGTTACGAGGGCTGGAACATAGCCAAGCGGGGGCTGAAGCCCTTATCTACGCCATCTTCGATATAGACCGGCGCGAAGCCCTTGCCCCTGTATCCTTGAGCCAATAAAAGAGGGCTTCCGGAGCGCGCGGGCTGGAGGCCGAACCGCCCTCCTTGCTAAAGTCAAAGGAAAAGGCATCGCCCTTCCGCCATGTCCAGCCTAGAGACCAGTTGTCGCAGCGGCCGGAGCGGCAGATCGTCCGCCCCTGATGGCAGACCTCTATCCCAAAGAAGAGGATATCGCCCTTGCGCCCCTTAAGCGATACGGAGCTCTGGACACTGAGGCCTTTCTTGGCGGACCAGGAGAGAACGGGAATGCGGGGTCTGACCCCGTATTCATCAAAGAGGCCGGAGACGATGACGGAATCCAGGCGGCGGATAACGGCCTGGTCGATGATTTCATCGTCCCAATCTTCAACCGATGCCGTCCCGCACAAAAGGGCGCCAGAGTCGGGAAGTATATGGCGGGGCTTGAAGCGCAGTTTTGCCAAGAGATAGAGGTCCTCGTCGTAGAGGAGTTGGCCGTAGAATTCGTGGACGAGGACATCAACCCTTTCCTTGGGCTCAAAGTCGCGGATGTCGCAGAGTATCACCTCTACGTTGGGAAAGGGGGCCAGCCTTTCCAGGGCAAGGCGGAAAAGCTCGGGGTTTACCTCTACCGCGTAGACCTTTTTTGCCCCCAAGCGGGCAAGCTGGGCGCTCATGATGCCTAAGCCGCAACCGGCCTCCACGCATACCGAGCCCTGGATGATTTTTTTATTGTCGCGCAAGAGGCTTAGGTATGCCTTCTCGCGGACCTTATCCTCATAGATGGAAAGAAAGGCGAGGAAGGAATCGATTTCATAAAAGCGCCGCGGGCTGACGCGGTTTAAGATGTCCACAGCCCTGCCCTATTCGAGAACGAAGGTCCGGCCCCCGTAGATAAAGACGCGGTGCTCAAGGTAGCGCTTGAGGGCCAAAAACAAAACTTGGCGCTCGACGTCCTTGCCTAGGGTCACGAATTCCTGGATGGAGGAGGTGTCACGCACGCGGATGACGTCCTGACAGATGATGGGCCCCTGGTCTAGGTTTTCATTGGCAAAGTGGGCGGTGGCGCCGATGATCTTGACGCCCTTGTGCCAGGCTTGGTGATAGGGCTTAGCCCCCACAAAGGCGGGCAAAAAGCCGTGGTGTATATTGATGAGGCGGGAATCCCAGCGCTTGGTGAATTCCGGGCTCATGACTTGCATATAGCGCGCCATGACCACCAACTCTACCTGGTAGCGCTCCAGAATCTCGTTGATATCGGCCTCGCAGGCGGTCTTTCCCTTGGCCGTATCCACTTGGAAAAAGGGGATATGGAATGCAGTGGCCACCGGAGCTAGGTCTCCATGGTTGGAGACGATGACGGGAATCTCGCAGGGGAGCTGGCCGTCCTGGTGCTTGAGGAGGAGCTCGTAGAGGCAGTGGCTCGTCTTTGAGACTAAGATGGCTACCTTGGCGAGGCTTTGGTCCGCATGCAGGCGCCACTCCATACGGAAGCGGGAGGCGATGGCGGCAAAGCCAGAGCCAAAGTCTTCCGGCGCAAAGCCCTCGGGGGCCGCGAAGACTAAGCGGCAAAAGAAGATGTCTACGTCGAGGGCCGTGTGCTGGGAAAGGTTGAGGATGTTCCCCCCCGCCCCCGCCACGGCTTGGGTAATCTGGGCCACGATGCCGCTTGCGTCCGGGCAGGTGACGGTTAGAGTGTAGGTTTTCAAGTGCATAGCGGGGCAGAGCATAGCCCCGCCCCCGGCAAAAAGCAAGCCTTCCAGCCCTAGCCTTCCCGCCCTAGCCTTTTCTTGAGCCCTCTATGATTGATCCCTCTATAAGGAGGAAGGATGCTGGCGGCAAACCTGTCTCAAGGGAGGCATTCGGAGCGGCGAGTATCACGGTGAAGCCTTTAAGCTCAGAGCCAAGCTTGCGAGCCAGGCTAGCCAGGACAGCCGCGTCCACGGCTTCGGGGCCCCTATTCACGAAGGCCAAAACGCCCACATCCCCTTGCGCAATAGAAATCCCTAAAAGGCCCGCGAGGCCATCCAGGCAGGCCATCTTGCGCTCACCCCTACTTAAGAGCTCCCAGCGCCTGCGGCGGAAGGCATTGAGCCCGGTAAAGAAGGCGAGCATCTGCCTGTCTTGCAGAGCCTCGTCCCAGAGCATGCAACGGCGATTGTCCGGGTCTGAGCCCCCAGGCAGGGAAATCTCATCGCCGTAATAGAAGCAGGGAGATCCGGGCAGGAGCCAGAGGAGGAGCCAGCCAAGACGGGCAAGGGCGGGATCATCCCCACAACGGGTAAGGAAGCGGTCCGTGTCATGGGTGTCAAGCACGTTGAAGGCGGCGCGGAGAACGGGCAGGGGGTAGGAAAAGTCAATGCCATTGATGCGCTGGATATAGGACTGAGCCGTCGGCGCGTAGCGCCTACCCAGCACAAAGTCGGAGACGGCCTTGCCGTAGGGGTAGTTCATAACCGCGTCGTACTGCTCGCCGCGCAGCCAGGGCACGGAATCGTGCCAGATCTCCCCCACGATATAGGCCTCCGGCTTGGCAGCCTTAATCGCCTTGCGGAAGGCACGCCAGAATTCGTGGTCAATCTCGTTGGCAACGTCCAGCCGCCAACCATCGATATCGCATTCCTTTATATACTTTACGGCGATATCCAGGAGGTATGCGCGCAGCTCTGGGTTGGCCGTGTTGAGCTTGGGCATGGATGTGGTGAAGGCAAAGCTCTCGAAGTTTGTCTTGCGCGAATCCCATGTCTCCCCCTGGGGAAAGAGGGGAAAGCCGCGGATATGGAACCAATCAAGGTAGGCGGATTTCTCCCCCTTGCTCAAAAGGTCCTGCCAGGGCCCGAAGCCCGTCCCGCAATGGTTGAAGACCCCGTCCAGCATGATGCGTATGCCGCGGCGGTGGCACTCGGCAACAAGGCGTTTTAAATCTTTCATTGAGCCGAAGGCCGGGTCTATCTCCAGGTAGTCTGTCGTGTTGTACTTATGCACCGAGGGGGATGTGAAGATGGGTGTGAGGTAGATGCCGTTGATCCCAAGGCTGGAAAGATAGTCCAGCTTGAGAATGATGCCCTCTAGGTCTCCGCCATAAAAATCCTGGTTGCTCACCTTTCCCGGCCCCCAGGGCTTGACCCCCTCTGGATCGTTGCCGCTGTCCCCATTACAGAAGCGCTCGGGGAAGATCTGGTACCATAGGGTGGAAGCGGCCCAATCCGGCGCCTTATAAAGGTCAATGGCGTTTATATAGGGAAAGGTAAAGGCGTTCCAGAAATCCCCGCCCGGATCATCATTCGGGCCCTCTAGGGGTGGGGTGCTTGGTGAGAGGTAATTCGTTCCTCCCTGGCCGCACAGGCTCTCGCGGGCCCTAAAAAGCCCCTTTTCCCCGTACTCCCAAAGCTCTTCCCCACTGCGCAGGACAAAGAGGTAGCGGGCGCGCCTGTGGGGGGGCTTGTAAAAAATCTCCCAATAGTCATGTATCCCATCGCTCCCCTGCTTT
>JBGSOB010000023.1:0-2166 GCA_041739325.1 Treponematales bacterium | reverse complement strand
TCGCTGGGAAGATGCTTGTTTTGAGCCACTATGTATACCTCTAGTCATTG
The DNA here is from genome assembly GCA_041739325.1 of Treponematales bacterium. GTDB lineage: Bacteria > Spirochaetota > Spirochaetia > Treponematales > JBGSOB01 > JBGSOB01. The sequence continues at coordinate 2,116 of JBGSOB010000023.1, read as the reverse complement.
GTTGTATAGGAAAAGGATCTTTTTCTCAAGCCGGGGACAAGTGTCAGGCTTGCAAACTTCCGGGCCCTCCTTTAGAGTGAATCCTCATGGTAGCCCTCTTGGCCCTCGTGTTTTCCCTCTCTCCGATTTTTTTAAGCGCTCAAGCCACAGCCTTACCCCAGGTCCAGGCCTCCGGCCAAGGCCAATCGGCTCTCGCCTCGCCGCAGGGGCGCCGCCCCGGCGAGGATCCCGCCGCCCTCCTTGGTTTGGAGCTTGCGGGGAGCTTTGAGCGATTTGGGCTGCCGCTGAAGGTCTATCCGCTTCGTGGGGCGGAGGCTTGGCAAGACGATGTCGTCTTTGAGTATTCCGGCGGCTTTTCCGCCTTTTGGTTTTCAGGCCGCGTTTGGCAGCTTCGTTTTTCCGCCGACTATCTGGGGCCGGTCCATGGGGTCAGTCTTGGAGACGGCATTGATGATGTCGTTTCACTCCTTGGTCAGCCCTACATCCATGCCGATGCCGCCTACGTTTTCAACCTGCCGGGGAGGGGCTACCCGGTGCGCATGAGGGTTCTGCTCAAGGAGGGCAAGGTGCAGGATATCTACGTCTATCGGGCGGATTTCTAGGAAAGACTATGGCGAAAATTTGCCTTTGTCTGACAGGCTCCACCATGGCCGAAAATCTGGAACTCATCGGGCGCTACCGCGGCAAGATAGACTTAGCCGAGCTGCGCGGCGATCTCTTAAGTTCCTCAGAGCGTTACTTTATCAGGAGATTCCCGGAACTGGCGGGTCTGCCCGTCATACTGACGGTGCGACGGCCGGCGGACGGTGGAAGGTGGCAGGACGGCGAGGGGGCTCGCTTGGTCCTTATGGCCAAGGGGCTGTCTTTTGCCGACTCCGACCCCCGTAAAAACTACGCCTACGTAGACCTGGAAAGCGATCTTCACGCTCCCTCGATAGAGGAGGCGGCGCGGGCTTTTCGCATCAAGATTATCCGCTCCCATCATGATATCGGAGGGATGCCGCAAAACTGCGAAGTGCTTCTGCGCGGCTTGCCGCGCCACCCGGACGAGATAGCCAAGCTGGCGGTAAGGCCGCAATCGATCCGCGACTGTCTGGAGATTCTGCGCGCGTCCGACAATAGCCCTCGGCTTTCTCGGATCGTCATCGGCATGGGCAATCACGGTCTGTGGACGAGGATCCTCGCCGACCGCCTCGGTTCCTACCTGACCTTTGTCTCCTCCAAGGCTTCGATTTCCGCCGCCCCGGGGCAGATAGACCCCGATGAACTCTTGGAATACTATCGCTTCCGTTCCATCAGTCAGGCAAGCAGGCTCTACGCCGACCTAGGTTTGGACCTTCCGGGGCCGGCTCTCTCTCGCGAGCTCAACGACTCCTTCAGCCTCGCCGGGGAAGATAAGGCAATGATTCCGATGGCTGCTGACGCCCTCTCCGATTTCTTAAACTTTGCCGATATCACCGGCTTGGCGGGCTTTTGTTCCTCCCAACCGCGCCTTTTGGGGCTCAAGCTCTTTTCCTCCGCTCTGGGACCCATTGCCGCCCAAACCGGCATCGTTACCGCCCTCAGGCGTTGCATGCGGGGCTGGGAGGGTGAAGACCTGGACAGTCCCGCCATGCGGCTTTGCCTGAAGGACGCTCTTGGTAAACGCGGAATCATCCGTCCAAGCTGCGTCATTCTTGGTGGCGGGGATAGGGCTCGGTCGGCGATCTTTGCCGCCCGCCTTTTGGGGCTCAGGCCCAAGGTGACGGATCGCAGGCTCTTAGGCGAACCCGGGTTAGGGCTTTCACGCGCACGTTCACTCGTAGGCGCGGATGGCGATAAGCTGGTCTGGGCTCCGACAGGAAGGTTTTTCATTCAAGCCTCCGAGGGGCAGGATCGCGCCGCGGATCCCCTGCCTTTTTATATCTTTTCAGGCCGAGACCGCGTTTTGGACCTAGGCGAGGCCGAGGGCCCGTCTGGTTTTTGCGAGCGGGCTCGAGGTTCAGGTTGCGGCGTCGTTGGAGACGCTAATTTCAAGCGCGAGAGGGCGGAACGCATTCGGCTCTTTTTTCAGGAGGCCAGCAGATGAACGATAGAGATGAAGGTGAAATGGGCTCCGATGCCGAGGAAAATCAGG
>JBGSOB010000006.1:0-4986 GCA_041739325.1 Treponematales bacterium | reverse complement strand
GACCCTGGCCTGAAAGGATGATGGCCGCCTGATCCATGAGGGGTCCTTGCAAGAGGGAGGAACCGGCCCAGGCAAGGGCGACGTCAGCCGAGCTTCCCCCACCCCCACGGGTTATTGCGCTCTGGAGGGATGAGAGACTTTGCGCATAGGCTAGGGCTATGGCGAGGATGAGGGCGTCGCGCAGGTCGGGCAGGGTATCGCGCGAGCGGGGCGGGCTCTGCTTGACACCGCTTAAGGATACGGAAGCCCCGACCCGCTCATCACGGAGGGCGGCGATGATCCGCGCGGAAAGCGCCGCCGTGGACAGGGGCGGAGGCATGCGAAAGGCAACCGCCAAATTCAATGCCTCGATATCGCTTGAGTCGAACTTCACGGTATCCAGAATCCGGGAAAGGCTCGATTCGCCTCCCTCGTCCATGGATGCCAGGATATTCCGCATTGCCTGTAAAACAGGGGAATCAAGCTCAGTCTTAGCCCAGTCGGCAAAAACCATCCGCGCCTCAAAGGGGCTTAGATTGTAGATACTGCTCATCACGTAGAAGGCATCGGCAAAGCCCTGTAAAAGGGTGTCCAGCAAACCGCGGTAGGCTGCGCGGCAAGCGGCTATCAGCCCCGGCTCGGGCAACTGGGCAAAACATACCCTCGTGTCCAGACGGCGATGGGCAAGGGCGTAAAGAAAATCTCGGGATTCTGAATCAAGGCCGCGCCCGCTCGTGATCAGCGATAAACCGCCGCCGGATTCGACGCTAAAGGCTATCTTGAGGGGTGTCCAAACGATAGTGCGCGCCTTGACAAGGGATTCTATCTGTTCAAGCGAGTGATAGGGGAAGGCATTACACTCATGGATGATATCCCCGGGGGTAAGGATCTCCGTCAGCAGGGACAGATCCTTCACGTAGCCTTCATAGGCTGAAAAAACAAAGAGCCGCAAGGGGCCGGGAGTATCTTTGCGTAAGGTGGCGATATCATCGTAGCGCTTTGAGGCATAAAGCTCATCTAGGCGAGGCCAGCGGGCAAAGAGGCTCCCATCGGATTCATCGCAGAGGCAGGGGATATGCCCCAACTCGGTAAGCTTGAGGGCAAGGGCTTGGGCTCCTGAGGATGCTCCAATAACGACGCAGCTAGGTTTTTCTTCCATGGCCCTCACATTCTAGCATGAATGGCTAAGCCAGGGTAAAAAAAAACCGTTTAGGCGCTTTAGGCCTAAACGGTTTTTAGTTCAAGACGAAAGCGCCTTAGCCGGCTATGATCGCCTCTACCGGGCAGGATTCGACGCAAGCGCCGCAATCCACGCAGGCGTCGGGATCTATCCAGCGCGCGCCGTTCTTTTCTGAAATAGCGGAGGAGGGGCACTCGCCCTCGCAAGCGCCGCAATTCACGCAGGCATCGGTTATCTTGTATGCCATATCTACCTCGCAAAGTGAAGATGGCAAGACGGTAGCGAATATCCGCTTCTTCGTCAAGGCGTTGGATTGATGCCCGCCGCAGGAGGCCTCATGTCCGCCATCGTCAGGAGCCGTCGCTTTCCCACTTGCCCTAGCGCCTTTACCTGCTATAATGGCCGGGGGGGCCTATGAGCGAACAACTGATCTTGAAAAACCTGCCCTACATCAAGGTACTGCCGGCCTGGGCCCAGGAGCTATCCTACAAATACTGCTCAAAGACGGCCAATCTCTATATCGTGCACGGCAACATCAGGGACTTCCTTCCGCATAAGATGCACGAGGGGGAATTCCTCTTTACCAAGATTCAGGACTATATTTCCGAGGTTCTCTTCGGCAACCGCGACATTATCGTCTTCTATGACCGCTCCTCGGGGGTAAGCTTCTGCACCCCTGCCATGCTGGAGGCCTACCTCGCCTATATGCGCGGGCGGTATCCGGATACAGACCCAGATGAATTTTTGTGCACCGATCCGCTCAAGGCATTTTCCTACCTGGAAAAATATTTTCTCTATTGCATTCCCAGCAAACTGCGCATCGTCCTTACCATGGACTACGCCGAGACTATCGTGCCCGCCGCGGAGCTTTCCCGCCTCTCAGACGACGACCGTTACTGCCTTGTGACCTTGAATCGCTGGTCCCACGACCCCATCTTCACCAAGGGCGACGTCTCGGTCATCCTCCTTACTGAAAATTTAGCAGACCTCTCCCCGCGCACCGTCGGCTCGCCGAGCACCATCAAGGTACGCATTCCCATTCCGGATGAGGGCGTGCGCGAGCAATTTCTCACCTTCCTGGAAAAACGCGGAACCCTCATTCTCGACCGCGGCATCTCCTGCCAGTCGATGGCGGCAACGACATCCGGCCTCAACCTAGTGAACCTCAACCAGCTGGCGGCCGAGTCCTACCAAGAGGACAGGGCTATCGGCATGGAGTATCTGCGTGAAAAAAAGAAGGAGATCATAGAAAACGAGGCAGCCGGCCTCCTGGAATTCCTTGACACCGGCCACGACCTCTCCTATGTCTCCGGTCACGACTTCGTAAAAAAGCGCTTCCGCTCCGCTGCTAAGGCCCTCAAACAGGGCCGGCACGACGTCTTGCCCATGGGCTACCTCATCGCCGGCCCCATCGGAACCGGCAAAAGTTTTATGGTTACCGCCTTTGCCGGGGAGATCGGGGTGCCCATGGTGAAGTTCCGCAATTTCCGCTCCCAATGGCAGGGGGTTACCGAGTCCAACCTGGAGAAGGTACTCAACATCCTTACCGCCATGGCCCCGGTTGCCGTCATGATCGATGAGGCCGACGCCTTCTTAGGCGACCGCAATCAAGACGGGGACTCAGGGACTTCGAACCGCATCTTTGCCCAGATTGCCTCTTTTATGGGCAACACCGAGTACCGGGGAAAGATCATCTGGTTCCTCATCACCTGCCGCCCCGACCTCCTCCCCATCGACTTAAAGCGCCAAGGCCGGGCCGAGGAGCATCTTGCCCTCTTCTACCCGGACAGCGAGGCGGAAAAGGAAGCCCTCTTTGACACCCTTGTGCGCAAACTTGACCTATCAATCCGAAAATTCCCCATCAGCGAGCTCTTAAAGCGCTTTAAGCACGAATTCTCCGGGGCAGACCTTGAAGCCGTCCTCATTCGGGCTAAATTCAAGTCGGCCATGGAGTCACGCAGCTTTATCACAAAGGAAGACCTTGAGGAAACCATGGCCGATTTCGTGCCTCCGGCCTATCCCTACGAGATCGAACTCCAGAATCTGGTGGCGATTTTGGAATGCACCAGCCGAGAAATGGTACCCAAGCGCTTTCAGAATTTAGATCGATCCAAGCTGATCCGCGACATCCATGAGCTCAAATCCCTCTTAGGGGAGAAGCCCTAGGGCACTTTTGATTGACAAAAGATGGCCGGCGCATCACAATAGTTTCATATGCGGAAACTTCCCTCTTTCACCATTTTTGCCCTTGCCTGCGGGCTCCTAGGGCTGTCGGGTTGCTCGCTAACGAGCGTTATCATCCGCGCCGCGGGTTCAAGCCAACCTAAAAACTCCGGCCCTGGGGCCCTTTCCGTCTTTATGCGTGAAAACGACCCAGAAATCGTAGCGGCTTCCCTTCCCACCCTCATAAAGACGATGGAAGCCCTCCTGGCTACCGAGCCTAAGGAGGCAAGCCTTGCCTTGAGCGTCGGATCAGCCTACGTTATGTACGCCAACGCCTTCGTGGATGGGCCGGCCAACCTCCTTTCCGACGATTTCTACGAGGAAAAAGCCCGGGCACGCTCCCGCGCTAAAAACTTTTACGTGCGCGGAGCGAACTTTATCGGAGAAGCCCTTGAGCGCTCCTTCCCCGGAATCACCACTGATGAGGTCAAAGCAAAGGCCTACCTCACCAAGCTCAAGAAAAAATGGGTTCCCTACGTGTATTGGTACTCTGCCGGGACATGCGCTGGTTTTGGCCTTGACCCCATGGATATAGCCCTCTCGATGCGGGTCCCCCAGGCAAAGCTGATGCTCGACCGGGCCTTTGAGCTTGAACCAGGCTTTATGGACGGGGCTATCGCGGACTTCTTCATATCCTTCCACGCCTCCATGCCCGACACCTTAGGCGGAGACAAGAGCTTGGTGAAGCCTATGTACCAACGGGCCCTGGAGCTCAACAAGGGTTCATCGCCAGGTAGCCACGTCGCCTACGCCATGGGCGTATCTGTCCCCAACCAAGACGTGGTCGAATTCCGCAGCCTCATGGAAAAGGCCCTGGCCATTAACCCGGACGATCACCCGGATTCCCGTCTGATGATTATTCTTTCCCAGCGCAACGCCCGATATCGCCTTGATAATATCGGGGACCTCTTCATCACCGAATAGCAGTCATCTAGGAGGCATTTTTTCATGAAACGAAATATCGCGGCCATATTGGCTTTAAGCATACTGTGCAGTCAGGCCTTTGCCCAAAACATCGTCTTAAAAATAGCCTCCCAGGCCCCAGAGAACACCCCTGTTGGGGCGGGGCTGGCAAAGCTGGCAGCAGAATATAAGAGGATAACCGGGGGCAAGGTAAGCATCCGCATCTTCCATAACGGCTCCCAGGGCGATGAAGAGGGGATGCGCCAAAAGATGAATACCGGCCTCCTTGACGGCGCACTCTTCGACACCTTCGGGCTTTCCCACATATCACCGGAGGCAATGGCCCTCTGCGCCCCGGCCGTCATCGCCGACAAGGCGGAGCTTGATTACGTCATGGAAAAAACCAGCCCCCTTATCCGCAAAAAGATAGAAGATAGGGGCTATCATGTAGGCGCCCTGACCATGGTCGGCTGGGTGCATTTCTTTTCCCGTTATTCGATCAAAAACCCGGTAGATCTGCGCAAGTATAAGATTGCCGTTAACCCCTATGAGAGGGAACTAATCCAGCTCTACAAGCTCGCCGGTTTGAATATCGTCATGAGCCCCCTGACTACCATGCTCCAGCAGCTTCAGGCGCGTTCGGTCGACGTCTTTTACACCACGCCAACCTATCTCTCTTATCAGTGGTCAAGTTTTTCCTC
>JBGSOB010000228.1:0-6953 GCA_041739325.1 Treponematales bacterium | reverse complement strand
CTTGGAGGTATGAGGAATTGCTGCTTCTGGTCGTAGGGTTTGAAGACCGGCGCCGGGCGTGTTCGCTCTTTCATAAGAAATTTTATCAGGTTTTTTCAATTTTGGGTATAAAAAAGGGGCTATCCTTTTTGGACAGCCCCCTCTTTCAATCTCCCTTCCAAAAATCTATAAATATATATGAATAGAATAAAAATGCCTTTTGTCAAAAAAGTCTACTTTCAAACTTGTATTCACCGTCACCAAGTTCGAAACTGTAGATGACTGAGGAGCGCGCACAGATGACAGTCAAAGAGCTGAGCCCGGTTATCCGCGTCATTGACGAAAAATGCGTCAATTGTCACACATGTATAGCGGTGTGCCCGGTAAAATTCTGCATAGACGGTTCAGGGGACAAGGTATCCATCCGCCATGACCTCTGTATAGGTTGCGGCTCCTGCATTGAACACTGCAGCCACAAGGCCCGGGAGGGCATAGACGACACAGATGCGTTCTTTTCCGCCTTGGAGCGTGGGGAAGCCATGGCGGCTATCGTTGCCCCGGCAATAGCCGCCAGCTTGGGAGAAAACGCCCTGCGCCTCAACGGCTGGCTCAAGCAGAAGGGCTTGAAGGCAGTCTACGACGTAGCCTTTGGGGCGGAACTGACGGTCAAGTCCTACTACCAGCACATTCAAGCAAACAAGCCCGCCCTCGTCATCGCCCGACCCTGCCCGGCAATCGTCTCCTATATCCAGATCTACCAGCCGAGCCTGGTAAAATACCTAGCTCCGGCAGACTCACCCATGCTGCACAGCATAAAAATGCTTAAGCATTTCCGCCCGGAACTAGCAGGCTGCAAAATAGCCGTCATTTCACCCTGCGTGGCCAAGCGCCGCGAATTCGACGCAACCGGCCAGGGAGACTACAACATAACCATAGAACGCCTGCGAGCGGCCCTGGACGCGCGGCGGATAAACCTCGCATCCTTCCCGGAAGCGGACTTTGACGACCCGCCGGCGGAAACCGCCGTCCTCTTCTCCAGCCCCGGCGGCCTCATGAGCACGGTACTGCGTGACAAGCCGGAGCTTGCCTCCGCCATTCGCAAAATAGAGGGCCCGGATATCGTTTACCCCTACTTTAAGGAACTTGAGGCCGGCATAGCCGGCGGCGAGCATCCCCTTATCATAGATTGCCTGAACTGCGATAAGGGCTGCAACGGCGGCACGGGCACGGGCCTAGCCAAGATGCCGGTAGACGCTCTCGAGCGCCGCATTCTTGCGCGCCGTCTACGCCAGCAAACCCGGCTCTCCGGCCCACGACCGAAGGCCGCCAAGGCAGCCCAAATAGTGCGTAAGAGCGTAGATAAATTCTGGAAGGTAGGTCTCTATGTCCGCGCCTATGAAGACCGCTCGCTTGCCCTGAAACTGCGCCAACCCACGGAAGCAGACTTCAAACGCATCTACCTGGATATGGCAAAGGTGAAAGAAGATGACTTCCTCAACTACTCATCATGCGGCTACAAGAGCTGCGAGATGATGGCCGTAGCCATACACAACGGCCTTAATAAGGCGGAGAATTGCCATCATTACCAGAAAGCAACAATCAACCGCAGTCACCTGAAACTGCGGGAAGCGGCCCTGGCTTTAGATAAAGAAATTGAAAAAGTAAGGGGCATGATTTCCCAACTCTTTAGCCTCTTACCGGAGCTTGATAAAAAGAGCGAGGCGGAGGCGGCAAGCCTAGGCGAGTCTACCGCAACGATAGGCAGTATGCTGGAGTCCCTCAAGGCAACCGCCCAGCGATCGGGGGAAGGCAAGAAGGAATTGGGCAATCTCAGCCAGGGAATAAAACTCTGCGAGAGCGATATGGAAACCTCCCTCAATTCCATTCAAAAAGCAGTGTCCCATGCCGGTACTATCCATGAGATGGTTGCCTCCATAAACAAAATAGCCGCCCAAACAAACCTGCTTTCCATGAACGCCGCCATCGAGGCCGCTCATGCAGGAGATTCTGGCCGCGGCTTTTCCGTAGTGGCGGAAGAGATACGCCGCCTCTCCGAGCAGGCAAGCGCCAGCGCACGCAGCATAGGTAAAACCCTTAAGGAGCTCCAACAGGGCATCACCGAGTCTTCACGCCTCTCCCATGAGGTGGGGCTGTCATTCTCCGACATCCTTAAAAGGATAGGCCTTACAACGGAAAAACTGGATACCATCTTCCAAGCCCTCGCGGCTATGTCTGACGGGAGCGAGCAGGTGAACGTAGCCCTCTCTAAACTTGGCGACTCAACCATGGAGGTAAAAAGCATGTACAACGTTATCGAGGGAGTAATCTCTGAGGTTAAGGGAGAGATGGATACCATCTCCCAGATTTCTCGGCAGACAGTGAGTAGTACGCAGGTAGAAGGTGCCTAAAGCCGCCTGCGCCCTAGCGCTTTGCGGGCTGGGGCTACTTAGAGGGCTTTTTTAATATCGTCATCGCTTATAAAACCAAGCTTTACTAAGATGGCCCCCAGCTTAAGGCTGGGGTCAGCCTTTTGCGCCTCCAGAGCCTTATTGAGCTGATCCTGCGTAATAAGCCCCTTTTCCATGAGCGTGTCTCCAAGCATACTGGCCCTCCCCGCTGCCTTCATTCTAGCCTAATTTTAGACTGAAAGCCAGAAGGCAGCCATCCGTAACCAAGCGAATCACAAAGCCCCGACTGCTGCACTCCTAGCTAACCGAGTTTACTAATCCGGCAAGAAAATGTCCTACGCAGGGTTATCAAAACGCCTGGATTTGGCCAGGAAGCTGTTCACGTCCTTGGTATGGTATCGCTTGTCATGATCCGCGTCTCACCTTGAAGATTCCAGCTATCTTGTTGATTGCCGCCGCTAGATGCCGTACCAAAAGCAGGGGGAGAGCCGCCAGGGCCGCGGTACCAATATTGGCGGAGGAAAGGAGGGAGAGGCCAGGGCTTGGCAGGGCTTCGGAGTCAACCTGGTAGGTCCAGGTGCCCGAGGGGCGCTTAGGCGATATCGCGTCGAGATCGGCCTGCTGGAAGTCAAGCGCCATGTTGCATACCGCCTGCGCGGCCTGCTCGATGGCTTTCTCGAGTCCGGACTCGAATGCCTCCCCCAGATGCTTTCCGAATTCGATGTCGGGGTCCCTGCCGCCGTAGCGCACAAGGTGTACCCCCTCCTTCAGCTCCTCGGCGAAGGCAAGGTGATCGGACCAGAAGCGGTCAAGGACGCGCAGAAAGAGCTGAACTGCGAGGCTCGGGCCCGACCCGGCCGCGTTTGACGATATCGCGTTAGCCGACGCCGCTTCCGCAAGGCGAGCGGGCAGGATCCCGTCCAGGAGGGCGTCGTCCCTCATCTGCCTGATGTACTGGCGCTGGTATTCGAGCATCAGGGCGTTCTTCCGCAGCGACCTGCGCAGGCTGGCGTTATAGCTCTCTATGATCCGCTGGGCGCGGTCTATCTCCGCGTTGACCCGCGGGTCTTCTATCCGCCCGCCCGCCCGGCCGGGGGAAGCGGCGTGGAATTCCGGCGCCAGGAATTCCTTGAAGCCGTAGCGGACAAAGAGGGGATCCTCGAGGCTTAGGAAGAACCTGCTCCCGCCCGGCTCCCCCTGGCGGCCGGCGCGTCCGCGGAGCTGGTCGTCTATTCGGCGGCTCTCGTGGCGGTTCGTGCCTATTACGTAGAGGCCACCCAGGTCAATGAGGCAGCGGCGCTCTTGCGCGAGGGCGTCATCGGTCCCGCCCTGTCCGTCATCGGGGCCGCCCAGCCTGATGTCCGTGCCGCGGCCGGCCATGTTGGTGGAAATGGTGACAGCTCCCAGCCTGCCGGCATGGGAGATGACGGCCGCCTCGCTTTCATCGCTCTTCGCATTCAGTATGGCGCATTCGATTCCCCGGTCCCGCAAGCGCCTGCCCAGTTCCTCGGATTCCGCAATGCTCGCGGTACCGACAAGGACGGGCCTGCCCAGGGCATGGGCGGAGCCGATCTCGGCGGCCAGGGCGTCGTTCTTTTCCGCCAGGCTTCCGAACAGCACGTCGTCATGGTCGATCCGCTGGGAAGGCAAGTGGGGCGGTATGATGAGGCTGCGCAGGCCGTAGGCGTTGAACAGCTCGGCGGCTGAGGGCAGGGCGGTGGCCGTCATGGCCGACAGCCGCGGATAGAGGGACATGAGGTGCTGTATGGCTATGAAGCCGTAGACTCGGCCCTCTGGGCGGATAGGCAGGCCTTCCTTCGCCTCAAGCGCCGCCTGCACCCTGTAGGGCCAGCGCCGCGACTGGGCGATGCGGCCGGTGAATTCGTCCACTAGGTCCACGCGATCCTGTCTCACCACGTAGTCCAGGTCGCGGACAAGGACGTAGCGGGCAACTAGGGCGGCGTGGAGGCGGGCGAAGCGCTGGGCCTGGGCTTCCTCCTCTAAATCCATAAAACCGAGCTTTGCCTCAAGGCTCTGCCTGCCCGGGTCCGGGAATACGATGCAGCGCTTCTTCATGTCTACAGCGAATTCCAGGCCCTGGACAAGATTCCTTGCCAGGCGGTCCGTGTCCGCAAGGTCGATGGAATCCGAATCCGAAAAACCGGCGATCACCAAGGGCACGCGGGCTTCGTCTATCAGGATTGAGTCGGCTTCGTCCACAATGGCCGAGTTGAAGGGACGATGCGCGATATCGGCCGGATGGTAGCGGAGCTGGTCGCGCAGGTAGTCGAAACCCGCCTCTCGGGCGGTCAGGTAGCAGATGTCCGCGGCGTACGCCCGCCGGCGTTGGGCTTCATCCGTTTCCGCGCCGATGAAGGCGACGCTGAGTCCCATGCCCTCGTACACCGGGCGCATCCATAGGGCGTCGCGGCGTGCTAGGTAGTCATTGGCCGTCAATACGTGGACGCCCTTCCCGCCCAGGGCTTGGATGGCGGCGGGAAGAGCCGCGGCGAATGTCTTGCCCTCTCCGGTCGCCAGCTGGGCAAGCCGACCCTCCTGCATAGCCAGTCCGGCGATGAGCTGGACATCGTAGAGATTGACGTCCAGGCGCCGCCTAAAAAGCTCGGCGAGGAGGGCGAAGCCCTCGATCACGCATTCCTCGGATACGGCGTCTTCGCCACGGCTCCTTTGGATACTCTTGAGAGCCGCCGCCCGAGACCCAAGATCGGCTTCGGTCGACATCGAGCAATCCATGGCGCGGATATCACCTAGCAATCGATAATAGCACCGCAAGTCGTATTCAATGGGCAGGCCGCGGGCCCTACGTACGGCGTAGCCGAACTTTTCACGGGCAGAGAGTCCGGCAGGCTTGTCTGCGATGCTTGCGTTCTTTTCTTTCATGTTCTCTCCTGTGTCTGAATGTTTAGGCACGTTCAGAAGGAAGGAGGCGCATGGGGACGGTGGGAGCAATATGGACGGAAGGAAGGAAAGACTGACCCCGCAAGAGCAAAGGCTAGAAAAGAAGAGCGGTGATTATGAATGGAGCGGATGGCAAGAAGCGATATGTTTACCAGGGCATACAGAGCCAAAAGGAGTAAAAAAAGAATCAAAGTCTGAACGCCCAGGGCTAAAGCCATGCCGAGAATATACTGAACCCCTATCTCAACGGCAACAAATACCCCCATAATTCCTGGCATGATAACGCGCCTCCCAGCATCAAGGCAACGACGGACATCCTCGAGGCGGCAAACGGTACGACTGACATCTCTCTGCTCGACGAGCCCAACGGTTATGCAATCGACATACAAACTTATTTGGCAAGCGCCGCCTTTACGACACAGAACCTTGCACCCACAAGCCCAGACAGTTTTACGAATAACGGTCTCTTAACGCTTCCCTAAATTGGACATTTTCCGCCCTTAATATTGAAAAAGCGACTGAAGGCAATTCATTCACTTTTTGCTCCTTGGCTCGCGGTTGAATGCATTCTTTCGTTAAACCTTGAATTGGCCCATCAATGCAAAAATAAAAAAAAGCAAGTAACCTCTCCTTGTGTAGGCGTTTTAATACGCAAGGAGAATTTAGATTTATGAAACCATTTTCGCTTTTTCACTTCTCTTTCCCAGCCTTTTGCCTTGCATGCTGCCTCCTGCCAGGCTGTGCCTCCCAGGCTGCAAAGCTAGCCTTAGAAGGTAGCCCGCCTGTTGAAGGCAACCCGCATATTGAAAAAGGGAATTCCGTCACCGATTTTTGGGGCGCGATGGACGATATCGATTTCAGTTTTGTTGAGAGCAACCCCGTTACCGAGGATGAAAAACTCTTTTCCCGTGCGCTAGAGGCTGCCTTAACCGGAGATACGGCTGTGGCTGAATCTCAACTCAAAGACATACTTGGCGCAAGCCAGGATACGCGTTTACTAAAGGAGTCTGGGGATGTACTTGAACGCCTCTATATTGGCCGCGCTGCCTATGCAGACTATGTGGAGCTTGCCACAAAGAGGAGCGCGGGTGGTTTAGGCGATACGGGCAACATTGCCCTCTTCCGCGCTTTCAGCGAAGGGCCAGCGGAGTCATATTCATTTTCCGAAGATGAGTCGAGAATGCCCCTTTCCCTTACCTATGGTAAAAACCCGGTCATAGAAGTGTCGGTCAACGGTAAAAAACGCAGATTCTGGATAGATACCGGAGCCTCGCATACGGTTCTCTCAGCGGCTACCGCCAAGGCCTGCGGGGTGAGCGCCCTTGACACCGGGGATACGCAACCTAGCGCTTTGTCAGGCACCGGGAAGGTAAACATTCAAGCGGCCATCATCCCTGATCTACGCATTGGCTCGTTGCGCATAGCAAACCACCCAGCGTATATTCTGCCGACTAAAAACATGGAGTACCGCTTCCTAGGAATTCGCATGATGAAGATAGACGGCATTATCGGCTGGGCCGCTATCAAGCACATGGATCTTGAGATAGATTTTTACCATAGGTAAGGGAAAGGGGCATTCTCGACTCATCTTCGGAAAATGAATATGACTCCGCTGGCCCTTCGCTGAAAGCGCGGAAGAGGGCAATG
>JBGSOB010000224.1:0-7496 GCA_041739325.1 Treponematales bacterium | reverse complement strand
ACACATTGAGCTTACAGGCGGATTCTTACCGTATGAAAGAACGCCTGAAGGTCGGAGCCGTCGGCTTCGAATAATTTTTTGCCTAAAACCGGAAAAATCTAACCGGATAAAAGCGGAAAATTAAAACCGGCGTTGACAATCAAACCGTGTTTGACAGGGAAAGATATCTCGCTAATACTTAGCTCTTTAGGAGGAATCCGAATGCGTAGCAAGATAATGGCCACACTGCTGTTCAGTATCATTCTTGGAACCGTTTGTCTTTTTGGGGAAGACTATAAGGTGTCCATCAAACAATTGCCCACAACTGAGGCGAACAAGACCTTGATCACTGAACTGGCCACCGTCACCGGTAATAAGGTGGAAATAAGCGTGGCTCCGCCACCCCGCTCGGTATTGGCCATAGAGAGCAAGCTGGTCGACATCGAATTGCCCAATTTGGGAGCCAAGGACCCCGCCAAGGTCCAAGAGCTTAAATTCGACCTATCTACCACAAGCTATTATTCCTTGGCCTTCGTGCTGTATACCAATAAGGATAAGGCTCTCAGCCTCAAGGACCTGCTTAAAACCTCAAAGGACTTGAAGATTGAAACCGATGGTTCCTTGATCAACGTCTTGGGTATTACGGCATCGGCTTCGGCCAGCGCTGAAGCGAGCATGAAAAAGGTGGACTCCGGCGCGATAGACGCCTGCGTCTATTCCCAAACCACCGGCGACGCGGCCTTGAAGAGCGCGGGGGTCAAGAACGTCAAGCGCCAATTGTTCGACAACTTCGAGCAATTCTTTGCCATTCAAAAGGGCACAAAGGGTGGGGCGATTGACAAAATGATCACGGAAGGCCTGGCAAAACTCAAGGCGTCCGGCCGCTTTGAGGCCATCATGGGAGAAATAGTAAAGGCGAGCAAGTACAGCGACTGGCAACCCTAGGCTTGGATCTTGAACTTATTGGCCTGCAGGGTAAGGGCTTCGATGCTCGCCTTATTCTGCAGGCTGAGGCTCAAGACGGTTTGGACGGCTTCATTGATTTCGTCCGTGCCCACGGCCATTTCCTTAATACTCGTATCGAAGATAGCCGAGATTTCGCTCAAGCGCCCCATCTGACCGTCAATGCCGCTGGTAAGGCGCTCAACCCCTTCTGAATCGCTACGAACTTCCTCGCTGATAACGGCCACGTTTTCAAGCAGCTGGGCCGTCTGCCGCGATATCTGCGCTTGACGGTTCATGAGCTCCACGTTTTGGCGCTGCATGTCGTTCATCTGTAGAATCAATGAACCTAGGGCTACGAAGGTCTTCTCTACAGATTCCGAAGCCCCGAAGATTTCTCCGATGATGGAAATGATGCGTTGCAGAGCCACCGCTGTTTGCTTTGCCTGGGCGCTGCTGTTTTCAGACAGCTTGCGTATTTCGTCCGCCACTACGGCAAAGCCGCGCCCGCTTTCTCCCGCGTGGGCGGCCTCGATGGCGGCGTTCATGGCAAGGAGATTCGTCTGGCTGGCAATACCCTCGATGGCGTTTGTCGCTTCCATGAGGCTGTCAGACTGGGAGAATATTTCCTTGATTTTGGCGTTTACCCCGCCAAGCTCTTCCTTGCCTCGTTCATTGTCTGCGGTTATTCTGGAAAAAAGCTCGGCGGAGGAGTTTGTGTTTTCCTGGACCGTCTTTAAATGCCGCTCCATCTCCAGTATCGCCTTGGATGATTCCTGAACCTGCTTTGTCTGCGCCACAACCCGTTCGCGTTGGGCCGATACGCCCTGAGTGATGCCGGAAACCGCGGAAACGGTATCGCGCACGGATTGCGTTTGATGCCCTACCTGTTTTTCAATGCTCTTGATGTTTGCCGCTATCTGGTTGATGGAGGATGCGGTTTCCTCCGTGTTCGAGGCAAGATTAAGGCCGTTTTGCCGCAGAACCTCGGTGGATTGGATGATATCGAAGATCAATTGCACTAAAACCTTGCGGAATTCATTGAAACTATAGGCAATTTGACCTATTTCGTCCGTAGAGACGATGGGTATGTCCTTGCTGATATCCCCTTGTCCGCGGGAAATCTCGCGCAGCATGCCGTTGACGCCGGACAGGGGGCGGATAACGAAAAACTTGAGCATGAAATAAATGAGTATGCTTACGAGGATGTCAAGAGCCAGCAACTGGAGTATGTTCACCATCCCAATGCCCGAGAGTTTTTTGTTTATGACTTCCTGCGTCATATGCACCTTGAAGGACCCAATCTGCTCGCCCTCCCAGAGAACGCGGCCTTCGACCGGCTTAGCCTGGGACGCCTGGGCTTTTTCCGCGTCCGCATCCCTCCATTGGGCCGTAAAGGGCTTTGTGTCCAAGCCGTCGAATACCTCTATGCCAATAAAATTGGGGTCGCGCAATTCGGTTTTAAGATAATCGTCTATAACGTCCTTTTGGATGTTCCAGAGGGGAAAGGCAAGAATCTGCTCCAGCCTGGCCACGGAGTTGGCAACGAGGTTGTTCAGGTTGCTGTTTTCACTGATTACGGCTTGGCTTATTTGATACACGGCTACCAGGATCATAAGAACGCTGATAACCGCCACGCAGATTGCCGTAAATTTGAATTGCAAGCCAACTTTGGCCGACTTCGTGTTCGCGCTCATTCATTATCCCCCGAGGCTTTCAAGGCTATTACCCTAGGGTGAAAGTATCGCTAGTCTTCGGGGCTAATTCAAGCCATAAAGGCTTAAAATGGGTAAGAAGATGGGTCATTCCGTTTGGAAGCGGGAAACGAGCCTGTCCAGATCGTTAACCGTTTCCCGGTTTTGCTCGCCGGTCTCGGCAATGCTGCCTACGGCATTCATGATGTCCTGTACCCCAGCGTGTATCTCAAGCATGCCGTTGTCCACCTCTCCGGAAAGATTGTGAACGTCCGTGGTGGAGCTTGTGATGGTTCTTACCTTATCACGCATTGTTTCCGCGGAAAGCTGGAGGCCCTTGGTGGAGTTGATCATGTCCTGAAATTCACCCAGAATGCGGTCGCTTCCGCCCCTGATATCGCCCATGCCGCTCTGCACATGCGCCATGGAGGATTCGATTTTACCAACTCCGGCAACAATGTCGTTGAAAAAATCGCTGGTTTTAACGGAGGCTGACATGGAAACGTTGATATTTTTTAAGATATCTTTTAGGGAAGAGCTTATCTCCTTGGAATTGATGGCCGTGCTCTCCGCCAATTTTCTCACCTCGTCGGCTACTACCGTAAAGCCCTTTCCGGCATCCCCGGCGTGGGCGGCCTCGATGCTGGCGTTCATTGCCAGGAGATTGGTTTTGGAGGCGATGCCGTTTATGATTTTAATAAGGTTCATCATGACGCTTGTCGAATCGTGTATGTTTTTAACGGATCCTACCATGGCGCCTATTTCCTGCTTGCCGCTGTCAATGCGCTGGTTCAAGGCGCCGATCTCGGAATGGGTACGCGATATCTCGCCGTTCATGTCAGATATTTGCGAGGCGGAGGTATTCATGATGCCGGAGGATCTATCGTAAGATTTTGCTAGATGATCGATCATATCCGTAACGTTTTGGACAAAGACGTCGATTTCCTGCGCGTGTGATTGTATCTTGTCAAGCTCCATGTCCAATATGTGGATTTTTTCCTTCATGCTGTCGATGTTGGCCCTGATCTCTTGGGTGGCGGCTGAGGTCTCGGTGGAGGTAGCCGCGAGGGTTTCGCTCATGCCCGAGGCCTTCTTCATTTTTTGTTTTATCGTGTGTATGAGGGTGTGGATGTCAGAGAAGAAGATGTTGAAATTGGTGGCGATACGGCCGAATTCATCATCGTGGAGGGCATGGAGCCTTTTTTTGAGGTCGCCTTCTCCCTTGGATATGTTGTCCGACATTTGGTGGAATTCCGAGTATTGGCTTTTTAAATTCGCTGATAAGTAGTAGGCCAAGGTCGAGGCTAATGTCATGATCTGCACGGCCATGCTCCCCACGGCGGAGAGCATGATGCTCTTGGGAAAGTTCTGCGTATACATAAGGAAGAAAATAAAAAGGAAAATGGTGATGATGTACAGGACAAGGCCAAAGATGGAAATGACGATTTTCTTGATAGTACCTATTTTTTTAAAGGCGTTGCTTTCCTTCGGGTCGAAGGGCAGTTTTTTTAAGAGAAGGTCTATTTCTTTTTCCATGACCAGATAGACTATGATGCCGGAAATGATGGCTGTGGCCGCGAGTATGATGCTCATGTGCAAAAACTGGCTTTTTGCCCCCGTCATGATTTTGAAAATAGTGAGCACGAGGTTGGGTAATATGAGCCAGCGCAGGGCAACGTTAATGGCGTCATAGCGGGGAAGGACGACGCAGGCCCATTTTAGCTTTGCGAATTGCGCCGGATCGCTTGTTATTCCCTTTTTCTCAAAGGCCAGTATGGGCCTGATGAGGATATATTTGACCAGATAACAGGCGGATATGAAAACAGCGGCGACGGACAAGATGAGGACCATGAACAATGGGAGGTTGCTGCTTATTTCTGGATAAACCGCCACGGCAAAGAAGGCCAGAATGGGAACAATGACCCAGGTTACCAGGAGTTCTTGCTTGATAACCGACCGCCCGAAAATATTCATGCTCCCTCCCTATCTCTTGTTATTAAGCGCGCGGAAGATTTGATCTTCAGATGGGGGACAACCCTTGATAAGCGGCAGATTATGCCGTTCTGCGAATTTTCGGGAACAGCTACCCACGCAAATGATGTTCTTTGCTCCCGGCGGCATGTCTCCATCGCCTAAGACGATGTCCTTGCGGCTAAAGACTCCCGCCTTTAAAAGCTTGGGGATGATCTTTAGATTGCTTAAGGAGGGGGAAAGAACATTCCTCAGAACGATGGGGCAGTAGCTGCAGGAATTAAAGGGGTGCACGAAGATATTGTATTTGCGGAAGTATTCCCCCGGTTTTTTGAAGGGACGGATCTTGATGTTGTCCCCTATCATCTTGAAGTCGCTGAAGTTTTCGATATGCTCGACCTCTGAAGGGTCTATGGCCATGATTTTCAGCGCGGCATTGTCGATGGAAAGGAGGTGGGTGCTGGCGAGCATAAAGTTGTCTCTTCTTTTTTTGCCGTAATCCAGCGGTCCGTTACCCTCTATGGAGATGATGGCGGTAAGGATGTTGAGGTCTGGGTTCACTAGGTGGCCGAAATCATAGATGGATTGATCCAGGGCTTTTTTATGGAAATCCTTTTTGTCGACCGCCTCTAAAAGCCCTTTCTGGTTCTTGGTGCACAGGGAGACCATGGTCTGTATGTGGGTTTTCATATTGGCTAGGTTGACGTAGTAGTGGGTGGAGAGCAACTGCGGGATTCTGATCTTCCCGGATGGCCATTGGAGCTCTTGCTTGGGCAGATCGTTGATATCCAGGATATCGACTCCATAGCGTTTTTTAATCTTAAGATAACCGGTGTGGCTGAGCACGTTTTTAAGGCTTTGATGCACGGCGCAGCTCTCGGCGATGACTATCTCATCCAAGGTAAAGCGCTCTTTGAGATAGAGGATAAGGGCGGCCGTGACCTGCCAGGGGGTGATTATCCCACTGCGAGAGGAGTGGTTTGCGACAATATTGGGCTTTAGCATAACCCTCTTTTGAGGAATACGCAGATTCAAGGGGTCCAGAAGCCTAGCCATATTGCGGTTGATATCAAAAAAGCCGGTTTTTACCGCGGAAACTGTTTGAGCCATAGACCATCCTTCATCCATGAAAGTTGCGAAGCTTCTTGCCTGGAGGATAAGAAATATTTGGGCTTGTATCAAATTATGGGCAGGTGGATAGCCGATGAAGGATGATTACTCCCGACATCAGATTTCCCCCATCCTTAGTCGCTGTTGGCTGCCCACTCTATAGTTAGTAACCCGTCCCCCGGCAATGTTGACCTGGCATGAGGATACGTCATGGGTTTTTTGCTGTCAAGAAAAAAAGGTTTGAGCGGGTGCATTTTACATTTTTGTCCTGTCGCGCAGTTGCCGGCATGCAACGGATTAAATTGTTTACACGTCAGGCTTGTTAAAAAACCACTAGAGCCCATAAATTGTGGGTAGTCCGGTTGGGCTCGAGCAAAAATTGCCGAGCAAGAAAGCGCATGGAAGGTAAGGATGCTGATTTTTTCTGCAGGGTATGTTAATCTACCCAAATTCGTTGCGGTGAGGTGATGTGGCATGCGCTTTTTTTCAAGCTACTCGATATGCATTTTTATATTTTTGCTCATTTCTTGTCCCGCCGTAAAACAGCCTGTGCCTACCTCGAGTCCCCCCGTCACGGGTGTCAGGGCCGTATCGGCGAACGGCGTCACTTGGCATTTTGATGGCTTGTATGCCGTCGGTCAATACTGCAGTGGGGATTGGTGGGTGGTGGATCCGGGCTCTGGTGTGGGCCTTAGCTCCACTTCCCACGATCCGTCAGATGGCCAGACCCTTGCCGGCGAGGTTTCAATGCTCAACCCCGGCCCCCTCTACCAAGATTACGAGGAACGCGCCGCATATACCTACCCAGTCTGGCCGGTTCGCGTTGAGCCGCTTTCTTTGCGCACAACGCTTCCCCTCACCCTAAACGCCGGAGACAGCCTTGTCACTGCCGTTCGCTATGCAGAGCAAGTAAGCGATAACGATTCCCCGCATAAAAATTGCTGGATACGCAGCATGGGCATCCTGACCGTGGTTGACGAAGCGCAGCCTGCCGACGCCTTTCGGCCGCCTTACTGTCGGCCAACGCGCATAGCCGCCAGCGCCGAAGACCCGCTCGCGTTCCGCCTCTCCGACGTCAAGGCTGCTTTTTTGCCCAGCCTGCCACGCCTAGCGCGCGCGGGCATCGACCAGATTCCGGACATAGAAGCGACTATACAAAAATTGAAAGGCCCCTGGATTGATCATTTTGGCGGGAATTCTTGGGCTGGGGATTTACACCCTGCTTCACAGATGCCCAGCTATGGAGCATTTCTTTCTCTTGTCGTCTCTGAAGCGGCTACCCAACTTTGCCTTGATTATCCAGACGACCAGCTGCTGCGGCTTTCGGTAGCCCTTACCCAGATTGGCGTGGACAACTACGGTATTTTGTTAGCAGGCGGGCGTTGGCCGGGCACCGGCGGCATCAATTCAGGCAGGAAGTTCCCAATCGTCTTCGCTTCCGTCATGCTCGGTGATACGAGAATGCAGGCATTTCCTCGGCTGTACGTTCAGGAAACTGCACAGCTTTTTGCTTTCCAAGAAGACACCCAAACCTATTATTTCGATGATCCATCCCTGCCCTTGTATATGGGGCCGGCCCCCGGATATGCGCCCCATACCGACGCGGCGGCCGATAGCTTCCCCCTTCGCGGCCAAACAGGATGGGTTGGGCTTGCGGGAGTCGGGGAGGGTGATATCGCCCTGTGGAGAATAACGGAAGCCCGTCCTCATGAGCATATACCCGTTGAGGATTGGGATGACGACTGGTCCGTTGGAAACCTTTATCAAGGTTGGTCGGAAAACTACCGGATAGGCAGCAGC
>JBGSOB010000217.1:0-31603 GCA_041739325.1 Treponematales bacterium | reverse complement strand
TGTCAACGCACTGGGGATTGGTGGCGAGGCTGGACATGACCTGTCCCTTCATCTGCTGGACGGTCTGTTTTATCTCAGCTTCGGTTACGCTGATCTTCTCGCGCTCGCAGTACTGGAGGAAGAGGATGTCGTTAATCATCAAGTCCAGGTACTCGCGGCGCTCGGACGCCTCCATCTTTTTACCGAGCATGGCCTCAACGCGGCCGATGTCGATCTTGAGCTGCTTGAGCGATACGTTGGCCTTGCGGATGAGCTCGGCGCTAGCCACGGTCTTATCCAGGCTGACGGCCCCGGCTGGCTGGGCTGCGAGGGGGAGGCCGGCGAGGATGATGAGGGAGACGAGGGCAAATGCTGTGCGCTTCATAAAAATCCTTTGTGCCGCGGGCTTTTGGGCCCTGGGGCGGAAGATGCTGCTTCTTATACGGGATAACAACCCAGCGTCGGGAAGGTTAAACGAAAACCACACCCTTATTCAATACCCGCCCATTTCTTAAGGTAGCCGATTCCCCCCATCTTCTTATCCAGGGCAAGGGCGCATTCCACGTCCCTTCGCGCCTCATCCATCCAGCCCAGCTTAAATTCGATGTCAGCGCGCTGCTTGTGAAATCCGGCGCACTCCTTCTTGGGCAGGCCAAGGGCTATCATCTGGGCAAGGGCGTCAAGCATCTGGGGGGGACTTAAGACCTTAGGCAGGCGTAGGCGTATAAGCTCCTTGGTTCGCAGGAGTATTTCCGCGTAAAAATGCCTAAAATAGGGCTTGGGGCGCTCCATTTCAATACAATAGCGGTAGAGGTCAAAGGCCTGGGCATAGGCTTCCCGCTTTTCATACTCCTCGGCAAGGAGGAATGCGCAGTCCATGGCGTCCTCCCTGTCCATGTGCTCATCCAGGTAAAAGCCCCCGGCCGTGGAAAGGAGGGCGTAGATATCCAGGGCCTCATCCTCCCAGCCATGCAAGAGATCGTAGAAGATGAGCTTCACTTGGCTCACAGGGTCGTCGGCGCGGGTCTTGAGAAAGGAGCGGTAATCGAAGCTGTAGCGTTCAAAGGTCTTGCGGAAGCGCTTATCGTATTCCCGCCTGAGCTCAGGATCGCTTAAGGTCTGATAGGCCTCCAAAAGCAGGCGCATCTGGTCCGCGGAGCGCGTGCCGGAGCCGGCGATATCCGGATGCAGGCGCTTGGCCCGCTCGCGAAAGGCGCGCTTTATTTCCTTTTGGTTCGAGGAGGGCTTGAGGCCAAGGCTTTGGTAATAGTCATCCACCGCTCTTAACGCTCCGCGCGATATCGCTTAAAAAAGAGCTCAGCTTCATCCGCCTTGGGAGCAATGGCAAGGCAGTCGATGACGACTAAGCCTTCTTTTTCCATGATATCCATGAGATTGAGGCTTGTTTTAACCGGGCGCAAGCAGGGTTTGACGACAATGGCCATCGAGCGCTTGCCCGTGGAGCGGCCGGAACGGGAAAGGGCCTTGCCAAGACGGGAGTCGATGCGGGAGGAGAGGAAGCCGGAGGATTCGCCTAAGAGGGCCACGAACTCGTATGCCGGCAGGGGTATGTCTTGCTCCGAAGCGCTGTCGAATACCTTAACCTGATGGCCTTGGGCTTCAAAGCCCTTGGCAAGGGAAGAAGCAAGGCCTGCAAGGAGCTTAGAGCGCCTTTGGCTCTGATAGATGACGGCGATTCTCATGAAAATTCCTTATTTGGCGGATTTGAAGAACTGATCGATCATCGGCTCCTTGACGACGATAACCGAACAATTGGCGTGGTAGAGGATTTCCCGGTGGGAAGCCGATATGATCTCGGTGGATGAACGTCCGCGCTCCCAACCGCCCAAGATGATGCCGTCTGCCTTGCGCTCCTCGGCGCAACTAAGGATTTCCGAGTAGACCGCCCCGCGCCTGAGCTCGGCTTCCACCTTGAGGCCCTTGGATTGGCCCAGCTCGCGGGCAAAGGCTAGGTAGCGCTCACCGTTCTCCTCCAAGCTCTTTTCGTACTCAGCGCTCTCCTGCGGCACGAAGATGCGCGTCATGGTGAGCTGCTTGAGGGTGGCGGTGTCTATGACATAGACAGCCGTCAAGCGGCATTGGTATTCCTTTGCCATGAGGATGGCGTACTTGGCGGCGGAGATGGACGCCTCCGAGCCGGAGACGGCGACTATAAGGTTGGTGAACACTTTCTTCAATCGGCGGATCCCCCTTGTCTTCTGCCCTTGAGCATCTTTTGGGTAAAAAACGACTCCCGCTCCCGCTCCTCCAAGAGGCTTTCAATGTAGCGGCGGGTCTCCCGGCTATCCGGTATAACCATCTTCTCCAGGGCGTTTACCCGGCGTTGGGTCTTCTTCACTTCCTTGGCCAGGCGCCAGACCATGGTCTTAAGGGAGGCCATGCGGGTAGCCGCCTGGAGGTAGGCAAGGAATTCTATCATGGTTTCGTCGCAATCGGCAAAGGAATTTCCAAAAGAGTATTGAAGCTTGAGCTCGGGTTCCTTGAGTTCTAGGGAGGGTAGTTCGATCCCCGCCACCTTTGTCGTGCGCTCGCGGAAGGAAAAATCGTAGTGGAGGCCCTCGGCGATGACGGCCGCCCTGTCCCGCCCCACGGTGAGGAGCATCTTGCGCAGGGCGGCGTAGGCGCTCTCGGTGCGGCGGGCCATGGCCGCTTCCAGGCGCTTGACCTCCTCCAGGAGGCGCATGAGCTCGATGACTAAAATCTCCCTTTTTTGCTCCAAGAGCTCATAGCCCTCGGTGGCGACCACCAATTGTTCCTTGAGTCGGATAAGGTTTGACTTGGTGGGGGCAAGGGGCAGTTTTGCCATTATCTAGGCCTTCCCTGCCTGGCTCTTGAGGTAGCGCTCGATATAGCGCGGATCTATGCGGGTCAGGTCTTCCTCAGGCAAGAGGGAGATGAGGCTCCAGCCCAGGTCAAGGGTTTCTCCTATGTCGCGGTTTTCGAATTCCCCTTGGGTGAGGAAGCGCGACTCGAAGGCCTCGCCAAAGCCTAGGTAGGCGCGGTCTGTGTCTGAAAGCTCCTCCTCGCCAATGATAGCCGCCAGGTTGCGCACCGACTTAACCCGTGAGTAGGCGGCAAAGAGCTGGCTGGAGATGTCCTTATGGTCTTCCCGCGTCATCCCCTCCCCTATCCCGTCCTTCATGAGGCGGGAGAGCGAGGGCAGGCCGGCGACCGGGGGATAGATGCCACGCTGGTAAAGCTCGCGGTCAAGGACTATCTGCCCTTCGGTAATGTAGCCGGAGAGGTCGGGTACCGGGTGGGAGATATCGTCGTTGGGCATAGTCAGAATGGGAATCTGGGTGATGGAGCCTTTCTTGCCGCGGAGTTTGCCGGCCCGTTCATACAGCGATGCCAAATCCGAGTAGAGGTAGCCGGGGTAACCCTTGCGTGAGGGAACCTCGCCGCGGATGGAAGACACCTCGCGCAAAGACTCGCAATAATTCGTCATGTCGGTAATGACGGTCAACACGTGCATGCCCTTTTCAAAAGCAAGGTACTCGCTTGCCGTGAGGGCGCAGCGCGGGGTAATGAGGCGCTCGATGGAGGGGGAGTCTGCCAGGGAGAGGAACATGGCTACCTTGGAAAGGAC
The DNA here is from genome assembly GCA_041739325.1 of Treponematales bacterium. GTDB lineage: Bacteria > Spirochaetota > Spirochaetia > Treponematales > JBGSOB01 > JBGSOB01. The sequence continues at coordinate 28,014 of JBGSOB010000217.1, read as the reverse complement.
GCCTGAATGTTCAAAGCTGTCTATGAAGAAGCGGGCAACGTCGTACTTGACGCCCATGGCGGCAAAGACCATTACAAAGGGTTCATCGGAAGACAGGATCTTTGCTTGGCGGATAATCTGGGCGGCAAGGCGGTTGTGGGGCAGGCCGTTGCCGGAAAAGATGGGGAGCTTCTGGCCGCGGATGAGGGTGTTCATGCCGTCTATGGCCGAAATTCCAGTTTGGATGAAGTCGCGCGGGTATTCGCGGGCGTAGGGGTTGATGGGGTAGCCGTTGACATCCAGCTTATAGGAAGAAAAGGGCGGGGCGTAGCCGTCTATCGGGTTGCCAAGGCCGTCAAAAATGCGCCCTAAAATATCGGGGGAGAGGCGCAGTTCCAGGGGGCGTCCCAGGAATTCCGCGCTCACGTCCTTGGTGTCTAGGCCGGTAGAGGAGCCGAAAACCTGGATGGCGGCATAGCGCTCGGAAAGATCCATGATGCGCCCGGAGCGCAACTGGCCCTCGCGGTCGCGGATATGGACAAGCTCGCCGAAGCCGGCGCCGCGCGGGCTTTCAACGATCAAGATGGGGCCTTCTACCTTACACGCCCCCCCTAGCCTCAAGCCCTTCATGAGATGGCTCCTTTGTAGCTGCGCTCAAGGCCTTCAAAGTCCCTCAGCATAGACTCTTCCACCGCGACCATAGCCGCTTTGTCGTCGTTGGCCAGGCTGCTCTTGAGGCGCAGCATGACGGCGCGCGCGGGCAAGGCCTTGATCTTTACCAAGGGGGCTCCGGCCTTGATGAGGGCCAGGGCCTTGGCGTGGAAATCCAGGATGAGGCGCAGAATGAATATCTGCTTTGAGGGTTGGCAGTAACGGTCTACCTGGTCAAAGGAATTCTGCTGTAAAAAGCCCACCTTGATCATCTCCGCCGTAGTCAGGACAAGGCGCTGATCGTCCGGCAGGGCGTCCGGGCCAATGAGGCGGACGATCTGTTCCAGGCGCTGGTCGCGCTTCATGAGTTCCAAGGTTTCTGCCCGGCAACGCGCCCAAGAGGGGTCTACCGAATCCCACCAATCCTTTATTTCATGGGCATACTCTGAGTAGGAATCTATCCAGGATATGGCCGGGTAATGGCGGGAATTGGCTAGCTCGCGGTCAAGGGCCCAGAAACAGCGGATAAAGCGGCGCGTGTGCTGGGTTACCGGTTCGGAAAAATCCCCTCCCGGCGGAGAGACGGCCCCGATGATGGAGATGGAGGCGGTCTTGCCGCAGAGGGTTTCTACCCTCCCCCCGCGCTCGTAGAATTCGGCCAAGCGGGTGGGCAGGTAGGCGGGAAAGCCCTCCTCGGCCGGCATCTCTTCCATGCGGCCGGAAAGCTCGCGCAGGGCCTCCGCCCAGCGGCTGGTGGAGTCTGCCATAATGGCTACGTCATAGCCCATGTCGCGGTAATACTCTGCAAGGGTAACGCCGGTATAGATGGAAACCTCGCGGGCGGCCACGGGCATATTGGAGGTGTTGGCTATGAGGATGGTGCGATCCATGAGGCTCTTGCCGGTGCGCGGGTCTATCAGTTTGGGGAACTCGGTTAAGACATCCGTCATCTCGTTACCGCGCTCCCCGCATCCTATGTAGACGATGATGTCGGCGTCGCACCACTTTGCCACCGCGTGCTGGGTCATGGTCTTGCCCGTGCCAAAGCCGCCGGGGATGGCCGCCGTCCCGCCCTTTGAGAGAGGGAAGAGAACATCCACGACCCGCAGGCCGGTAATGAGGGGCTGATCCACGCCCAGCTTGCGCGCATAGGGCCGGGCCTTGCGCACCGGCCAGCGCTGGGCAAGGCGGATTTCCAAGCCCGATTCCGTTTTAGCGATGACATCCTCTACCCTGTAGTCCCCGGCCGGGGCTATCCAGCTAAGCTGGCCCGAAGAAATATGGGGAGGGAGGATGACGCGATGCTCGACGACGGGGCTTTCCTGAACCCGCCCCAAGAGGATGCCGCGTGAAAGGGCGGCGGGGGCGGTAATCTCAGGCTCAAAGCGCCATTTTTTATCCGGGTCGAGCGGGTTGGATTTCACGCCCGGCAGAAGATAGTTCTCCCCCTCCCCATAGAGCTGTTTGAGGGGGCGCTGGATGCCGTCGTAGATAGTGCCTATCAAGCCCGGCCCTAGGCTTACCGAGAGGGCCTCAGCGCGCGAAAGGACCTTCTCGCCCAAACGCATGCCGGTGTTTTCTTCATAGACCTGGATAAGGGCACGGCTTCCGTCCAAGCGCACAATCTCGCCGATAAGACCCGCCTGGCCAACCTCAACTACGTCGTAGAGCCCGGCCCCGCCCATATCCTCTGCCTCAATGATGGGGCCGGAAATTCTGATGATGCGTCCCTCGATCATAGCTCCTCCACCGGGCCTAAAAGGGCCGTGGCCAGGGCCTCGCGCTGCTCATCGTCTAGGTATTCCAATACCGTGGACTCATCCGCCCTGAAGCTGGCTCTAGCTTCGGAGCTTAAAACATGAATGGACCTTTTTCCGGGGGCGCTGTCCATAAGTTGGTCGGAAAAACCGGGCAAAACAAGGGATAGCCGGGCAAGGGCTAAGGCCGGATCAAAACCCAGGCATTCGACATGGTAGGCGCCGGGGCTGAAGAATGAGGCGCAATCGGCAAGGGGTTTGAGGGCAAGGGCAAGGAGCTCTTCGTCGGGCATGGCGGACAAAGCCGAAGCCAAGGCCTTACGCAGTTCGGCCTCGGCCCACTGAATGCGCAAACGCTTTTTCTCCAGGGGGAGGCGTGCAAGAATTTCCTCCCGATACTGGTCGGCGCGTTGCGTATAGCGCTCCGACAGGCGCTCGCCCTCCGCGCTCCCCTGGGCCTCCGCGGCCTCACGCAAGCGGCGAATTTCCTCATCAACTTGCTTGAGAATGCGTTCGGCTTTTTTTCGGGCATCGTCGCGTATCTCCCGCTCCAAAGCCTCGCTTGACCTGAGTTCGTCCATACTACTCCCTAAACCTGGATACCGATCGCCGAGCGAATGGACTCGACCAGGCTCTTCCGCCCCTGCCTTTCTCCGGAGAGGGGGGGAACCTCCACAATGAGGGGATAATCACCCTTCAGTTGCCAGGCTATGACTTCCTCGCTGATGAGATCAGAAACGTCTTGACCCAAGATGAGGACGCGGTAGGCATGTTTGCCGGAGGTAGCCTCCGCAAAGGCAGCCAAGGCCTCCTCACGGTTTTCGCAAGAGCGCCCCTTTACCCCGGCCATGGCAAAGCCGGAAATGATCTCGGCCTCGGCCAGCACGAAAAAGTCCACCCTCAGTCCTACAAAAGGATGATAAAGAGGGCCACCAGGAAGCCCCAGAGGGCAATACCCTCAGCAAGGCCGGCATAGGGAATGGCCTTACCCGAAAGTTCCGGATGCTCGCTCATAGCTCCCATGGCAGCCGCCCCAACTTGACCCACGGCCAAGCCGCCGCCGATACAACCGGCGCTCACCGCTACGGCCGCGGAGATATACTTCCACATAGAGGAGGAGGAAGAAGACTGGGCGCTCTTAAGTGCCGCTTCCGTAGCGGGGGCCGCGGCTTCCTGGGCAAGGCCGACGGCGGCCACGAGAAGCAAAAGGACGCAGATGGCTAATAGTTTCCGTTTCATGGCATAGACTCCTTAGGGTTTGGCGTTCGCAAAAAAGCTGAAGGGTTCGAATTTCATTCCGGTTTCAGAGAAAAACTTGGAGAAGAACTCATAATACTGGAGGCGGATGGCTTGTATGGCTACGACCATTCCCTCCAAGAGGATAATGACCAGGTTGCCGATGATGAGGACGAGGATGTCGAGCAAAAAGCCGAAGTGGGGCACGGCCCTGCGAACCATGTCGCCCATGGCAAAGACGATGAAGGAGAGCACGGCGTGGGAGAGGGCAAAGGCGCCTACGCGCAAGAAGGAAACCGTGTTCGAGGTATAGTAAGACAAAGATTCAAGCACCTCGACGGCCCCTTGGATGAGAAAGCTTAAAAAGCCGTCAGGGAAGGGGCGGTGCCCATCGATAAGGCGTTCCAAGGCCTCCCCTAAGAAGAGGGCGATAAGGCAGAGGGCGGGGAGAATGCTGTCCCATATAAAGAGGGGCTGCTTGAGAATCAGACGCAGGGCGACTCCCACCGCGTACCAGAAAAAGAGGGATCCAGCTAGGCCTGTCTTTGAGAAAAGCATCTTGCCGTAATGGCGCTGGCGATACAGATTGATCATGTTCACTATAAGGCCGATGGAGTTGATGATGACCCCAACGGCGATAGTGAAGCCGAAAAAGGCAATCACCTTACCAACCCCTTCAGTGGGCATGAGGGTCACGAATCTGTCCAGGGGCCGGCCAAAGAGGGCCGTCGATATAATGCGCGTAAGCGGAATGAGCAGAGTCTCGTTTGAAAAGACCGTACCGTCTAAAAAACCCATTATCATGGAGCCTATGCCTATAGCCACAAAGATGGGGGCTAGCCCCGCCTGTGTTTTTAACTTGCCCCGAGTGCGGCTCAAGAAGAAACCGACTAAGAGAAAGACAAAACCCTGGCCGAGGTCTCCGAACATAATGGAAAAAAGGATAACGAAGAAAAAAGCCACCAGGGGGGTAGGATCGATACTGCCGTAGAGGGGGGTGCCGTAGGAAAAGACCATGCCCTCAAAACTGCGGACAAAGGCGCCATGCTTTACGGAAACCGGAACCTGGGCCCTCCCCTTTTTGACGTCGGAAATCTCTTCAGGGTTAAAGCTGCGCACGGCTACCCGGCCGGATGTCACTTCAGCAAGACGCTCTACGAGCTCAGAGACGGAATCCTTGGGGCACCAGCCGCGCAGGAGGTAAGTCTGCTCGGTACGCTCAAGCCTTGTCTTTGTTTTCTCAATGAGGGCCGCCATCCTAAAACCGCTTACCAGGCAGGGAAGCCGCGCCGCTCCCTCCTGGGCAAAGGAATCCCTGGCTGAGTTGGCGGACTCAAGCTCGGAAAGGGCTTGGGCTTCCTGGCTCTCTAAGGAAGCGATAAGGCTTTCAGAGATACCGGAAAAATCCGGCGGCAATTCGATGGGTATGAAGTCATAGACCTTAAGCTCTGAATCCAGGGCAAAACGCCCCTTCTTAGAGGAGATGGCGGCTATCCTACCGGAATCATCTAGGGGAACGATGACAGCCCGCCCATCCAAGCCCTCCCGCAAGGCTTCAATCCTGGAAGGATCTACCCGCCCCAGGCGCAAAACGATGAAGGTAAGGAGCTCAAGCTCGGAGGAAGGCAGCTTGAGTTTGACGAAGGCGCGGGATTCCTCCAGGCTCTCCCTGATGGCGGCCAGGCGCTCATTGGCCGCAATTTGACGCGCCTTGAGTGCCCCTACCCGCTCGATCATCTGAAATGCGATGATCTTTTCCCCATCACCGGGAATGGGGCAATCCGCGCGGGGCCTTCCCGGATCGCTTATGCCCAAGAAGGAGCGTGAGGCTTCTAGGTCGCGAATGATGGCCTCAACCTCAGGGGTTTCCCTGGATGCCTTGCCATCCTCAGGCGCCTCGTCGAGGAGGGGGTAGTCTATCTGGAAGTTTTCCGCTTTGCCTAAAAAGCCAAGAACGGCTTCGATATCTGATTTGAGAATGACCAGCTCAAGTTTCTTCATGCGGAGGGTTGTCAAACTCGGCCTCCGAAGAAAGCTTCTATCTCGCGAGCGCCAAGGGCCATGCGTAGGGCCTCAAAACAGCTGCGCAGGTACTCTGCCTCAAATTGCTTGAGGCGCAGGAAGGCGTAGGCAGGCAGAAGGGAAAAGGGGCCGCAATGATAACTGCGGCGTATCATGGCATAGATCTCACGCCGGGCCCCGCTCTCCACTGTCCGAGGGTCTAAACGCCAGGTCTCACCCCGATGCTCACTATTCACCAAATGACTCAAGGCCCACTGCGACCACGCGGCCTTGTCGTCGGCGCCATAGTTCGCGGCGCTCAGGGCGTCCTTACACAGATCGAGCCCTGCGGCCTGAATGAGGAGGGGCTCGATGGCCTCCGGCCTCAGATGGTAATAGAGGCTCAGGCGCAATGCCCAACAGACATTGATGAGGCGAATCTCCTTTACCAAAAGGCGCCGCGCGGCAAGGGCATCAGCAGGGCCAAGCTCTTTGGCGCTGTCCAAGAGCTCGCGGTAGTACTGTCTATCCAAGCTGTTTTCAAGGCGCCAGACCTCATCCTCGGAGCTTGAGCGGGCAAGGGAAGCAAAACGAGTGGCGCCAAAGAGGCCTTGTTTATCCGGATAGGCCGCGCGGTTTATTTCTGAAAAGATGCCTGCGTCGCGCAAACTTGGCAAACTGGGATTTCCGGTGGCTATGGAACGAAGAATGATCTTGGCGTTGTCATATTCAATGCTGCGCATCGTTTGGGAAAGAATGGCTATGCGCGGGCCGTAGATCTTTTCCACGGTATGGTAGGAGGCTAAAAGACGCTCTTGGATATTGCGTTCCGCCTCCACGACAAGTTGCGGCTCGGGCAGGGAGGGGGTAGCACCGGGGAAGACAAGAGCGTAGAGCTCATGCACGTTGCGCGCTTGGCTTAAAAGCTTGAGCCGCGCCCCAATGTAGGATTTAGAGAGTATGCCCGAGCACCGGGCGTATGAATAACCCAGGCGCCATGAGCTTAGCATGGAAGGGATTCCGCGCGGCGAATGGCTTCCAAGCAGATTTTAAAGGCTTCACTTTCAATGGGTCGATTGGCAAGGGAAGATGCATAAGCGGCGAGCTCGGCTTCGTACTCGGCGCGGGCCTTGGCTTTGGCGGCCTCCAAGCCTTCCTCAAGCGCGCGTAGGGAGGCCTCAAGCGCTTTGCGCTTGCCTTCATCGGCTAAACGCCGCGCTTCCGCGAGGCGAGAGTCAGCTTCCGCCTGTGCCTGGGAGAGAAGGTCTCTCGAAGCCTTTTCCGTGTCGATCAGCCGCTGAAGTATGTCCTCATCGCCCATAACGCCACAAGCCCCTTTTTTACGTCTAGTCGCCCGAGTTGTGCATTTCCTCGTATTTCTTGATGATGCCAAAGGCAGCTTGGGGGCTCTGCGCTTCCATAAGCTCTGATTGCAGGGAGGGATTATCGAGGAGGAAGGCTAGGCGCTGGAGGATTCGTAAATGCTGCTCAGCCTCAGCCGGGTTTATCAGAAAAAGAAAGACGAGGTAGACAGGCTCACCGTCTAAGGAATCGTAGTCTATCCCCTGCTTGGAGACTCCCAAAACGCCGCGGATTCCAGAGACGGCGGGAGTCTTGCCGTGGGGAATGGCAATGCCCTTTTTAATGCCGGTGGACATGAGGGCTTCCCTGTCCTTAAGGGCCTTAAGGATAGAGTCGCGGTCGGCATGACAGGCCTTGGCGGTAACGTAAACATCGACCATTTCCTCGAAGAGCTCGTCCTTAGACTCGCTCTCGAGGTCGATCTTAATGCACTCCGGGGTGAAAACCTGAGTGAGGAGCACTTCAGCTCTCCTTTTTTAGTTCTGCGTCCCCTCGGGGGCGGGTGATGATGCGGGTGAGGGATTGAGGGCCTCGGGGGCGGTTGAGGGTGCCCACCATTCGCTCTGCGCTGCGGGGCTGGCCTTCTTAACCTCCGCCTCCACTCCCTTGCTCACGGTAGAGCGGTTTATAAAGGAAAGGGCGAGGGCAAAGACTAAAAACATTGCGCCAAGGACACCGGTAAAACGGGTTATGACGTTGCCGGTGCGGCTACCGAAGGTAGAGTTGGAGGAACCAGCGAAGATGCCGCCCATGCCTTCGCCTGATTCGTCCTGGACAAGAACCATAAGGACTAAAAGGACAGCCGCGATGATGAAGAGAACCAAGAAGACAATACCCAGAATAGCCATGCTGAAACTCCGTATTCCCCTCAGTTACCGAGGTGGATAGTTCGTATTTTCTGAAACTAGCACATATCCTACCGGAAAGCCCAAGCGCGATGCAAGGGCTTCGGGCGGGAAACCCGCTTGAATGCGGGAAAGTAGCCCCTTTTTTTGCAAGCGCTACCGAAGCCCTCCCCGAACTCACTGTGCCTGAACCGGGGAATAAAGGCTCCGGAAGGCGCTTCCTACCGGAAGGCGCTTCCTAGCGGAAGCAGGCGATGGGGACGAAGGAATCGGTCTTGAGGGCCGCCCCGCCGACGAGGGCGCCATCGATATTGTCCTTTGCCATGAGCTGAGCGGCGTTGTCGGGCTTTACCGAACCGCCGTACTGGATGCACATAGCCTTGGCTGCGGCTTCACCGTAGATACCGGAAAGGACCTTGCGGATATAGGCATGGGCGCCGTCTGCGTCCTCGGGGGTTGCCGTCTTACCGGTGCCGATAGCCCAAACCGGCTCATAGGCAATGACGATGTCCTTGAGGGAGGCGGCGGGAATGCCCTTAAAACCCTCGGTAACCTGGGTGGAGAGAACCTTCTCAAGCTTTCCGCCCTCCCTTTCCTCAAGGGTTTCGCCTACGCAGAGGATGACTTCAAGCCCATGCTTGAGGGCAAGATGGGCCTTTTTGTTGATGAGGGCATCGTCTTCTTTGTAGATGGCGCGGCGCTCGGAATGGCCGAGGATGACGGTCTGCACCCCGAGTTCCTTGAGCATGAGGACGGAAACCTCGCCGGTGAAGGCCCCCGACTCTTCCTGACCCATGTTCTGGGCGCCTAAACGGATATTAGTGCCCTTGACGACCTTGGACACCGCGTCGAGGGCGGTGAAGGCCGGGGCGATCAAAACCTTTTCCTTACAGCCTTTGAGCTCGGCCACCAGGGCCTGGGCTAAGGCGACGGCCTCGGACGGGGTCTTGTTCATCTTCCAATTGCCAGCGATGTAGTAATTGCGCATTGATTCCTCCGGATAGGGTATAAGCGGCGCGGGAGCGCCGCGGTTGCTCGATAGAGCGACCATACCCGGAAAAGCTCCCGGATGCCAAGACCCGGGAGCCAGAGGCAGGCTTCTTATTCGGTAGCTTCGGTAGCTTCGGCCGCTTCCTCGACGTACTTGTGCTCGGGACCGATAACAACCGCGCTCACGTTCTTAACGTCAAGGTCCTCGACGAAGTAGCTGTTCTCATCGTTTCCGAAGTAGAAATCAAAGTTTCCGGCCTTCTTGATCATGCTCTTGGCAAAGACATAGGTCCCGCCGTTAGGCAGGCTGATATCCTGGTTTTCGTCGTTGAAGTCCTCGCTGACGATGGAGAAATCGAGCTGGCTCAGATCCTCGCCGGTAGCGTTGGTAAAGACGATCTCACCGGGAAGGGAGAACTTCTTGGCGCAGGCGGAAAAGAGAACCAGGGCAAAAAGGGCGATTACGACGGCAAGCACGAGATTTCGTTTCATTGTATCCTCCTTGATGGACGAGCCATTGAAACCGTTTTTTTTTATCTTGGTCAAGTCATTTCCAGGCCTTAAGGAATTGAATCCAGCATAAAAGAATGAATAAAGGCTGAGAATACCCAACTTGTAGTCAAAGTACCTAGGTGGGAATTGTGGGGAGAGCCGCTTCGGGACACTCTGCGACCAGGCATCTGTCTTGATCATCCCCGCCGCCAAACTAGGAGAAATGCGTCAAGGCATCCTCTTAAGGCGGCAGGGACAGGGTCAAGACAGCTAGAAGAGCGCGGCGATACGCTTGGCGTGGATCTTTACCACCTGATGGCGGGCAAGGTCCAGCTTATGGGAGAGCTCCTTACCGGCGCTAAAGGGCACGACGACAAGGCTGAAACGCACGACCCGCTCAAAGAGCTTAAAGCCCGTCTTAGGCCCCACTAAGGTCGTGATCTCGTCTTCGATAAGCTCAATGATCTCAGGTTGGGTGCAGAGGTTTTCCCAGTCAACCACCATGATGCCGTTGTCCTTGGCAAAGGCAGTAACCGCGTCTTCCCGCGGCACGATGAGGGCGCCCAAGTACTTTTGGTCCTGCCCGACGACGCAGGCCTGGAGGATATAGGGAGACTCGCAGAGCTTAGCCTCAATGGGCGCCGGCTCAATATTCTCACCGCCTAAAAGGACGATGGTATCCTTGGCCCGACCGGTAATCTTGACCTCGCCAAAGCGGGTCATCTTGCCGATATCGCCTGTGTCCAACCAGCCGTCCTTATCGAGGATCTTCGCTCCAAGCTCAGGACGCTTTAAGTAGCCAAGCATGATCTGCGGGCCGCGCAGGCGAATGATGCCCGCCTTGCCGTACTTCAAGCTTTGCCCATCCTCCCCGGTGATCTTCACCTCGCAGCCCTTGAGGAAGGGACCGACCGTGCCTGATACCGGGTGGCGGAACTTGCGCACGCAGATAACCGGAGCGGACTCGGTGAGACCGTATCCTTCCAAGAGCCGAACCCCGATAGCGCGGAAGAATTTGTCTACTCGGGGCGGAAGGGCCCCACCGCCGGAGACGCCGGCCATAAAGCCCGTACCTAGCTTTGCCTTTACCTTGCGGAAGACTAAGAGGTTGCCAAGGGCGTTGAGGGGCCACAGGAGAATGAGGGGAATGATGGCCGCCAGCATCTCCAAAAGCCGCGGCCTAAAGCCGAAGTCCGGGATGAGGCCCAAAAAGAGAAAGCGGAAGTAGGAGTAGGCCTTGCCGATGGAGACAAAGAGGCCAAAGAGCTTTTCCTTGCCGGCTCCCTGCGCCTTTATGTTGCGGTAAACCCCATCCATTACCGCTTCCCAAATGCGCGGCACGGAGCCGAACCACTGCGGGTTGATGGCGGCAAAGTCGGGGAGCATGACCGCGGCTACCGGCTTGGAATAGGCGATAGCGTGGGCTTGGGACATGGCAATGTATTCAAGGACGCGGGCAAAGGAATGCCAGATGGGCAGGACAGAGAGCCAGCGCTGACCGGGCTTAAAGGCCCCCATGAAGTAAAGGGGGATGGATTCCAGTTGAAAGACGTAATTGGCGTGGGTGAGCATGACGCCCTTAGGCTCGCCCGTCGTGCCGGAGGTAAAGATGATGGTGGCTACCTCGGAGGGCACCCCATTATCCATTTCCACCTCTACGTAGTGGGGCTTCTCGGAGCGGAAGGTACGTCCGCGCTGCATGACCTCTTCCATGGACATAAGGTCGATTTTAGCCTTTTTAGCCGCCGCGCGGTCTTGGTCCTCAGGCTCGTCGAACATGACTAAAAGCTCAAGGGCAGGGGTATTCGAGCGCTCGGAGAGTACCTTATCCAGCATGCGGCGGTTTTCCACAAAGCAGATGCGGCAGTCCGAGAAGGCAAGGATAAAGCCTATCTCCTTTTCCGTCGCGTCGCAGCCGCGGGGCACGTCGGAGGCCCCCAAGCAGAGGGTAGCCCTATCGGCGAGGGCCCACTCCCTACGGTTATCCGCCATCAAACCTAGATGATCATTGCGTTTGACCCCTAGGTCGGCAAGACCAGAAGCAAAGGTAAGTACCTCTTCGTAGTGTTGCCGATAGCTTGTGGCGACAAAGCTTCCGCCAGCATCCTTAGAAAAAAGGGCGGTCAGGTCCGGATGGCGCTGGGCTACATCCTTAAGAATGAGGGGGATCGTCCTTTCCATGCTTCCTCCTTGATATTGAAAGCCTTAGCCTTCGGTCATAGTATACAACATATGACAGTATGACGCTTTTTGTCTAACTGTCAATCTAAATCTTTTCTCTAGCCCTCAAAAAGTCGATCGACTAGGATAGAAGAGGATCAACTCGATTCATGGAGGGCATGATGGCAGGAGAGGATGAATCCTATTGCCTGGTGTTAAGCGGTGGAGGCGCCAAGGGAGTCTACCATATCGGAGCTTGGAAAGCTCTTAAAGAACTGGGCATTCAGGTAGATGCCTTTATCGGCAATTCCATAGGCGCCATCGTTGCAGGATTCCTGGCCCAGGGAGAGGATGAAAGGCTGGAGGCTATCGGCCGGGAGATAGGCCTTGACTACATCCTCGCCGTCCCCAAGGAGCTGGTTAAAGAGGGAGAGTTCAGGCTCGAGTGGGGCTCACTGGAGGCCTTCCGAAAATTCTATAAAAAAATACTCAGCCGCAAGGCACTGGATACCAGTCCCCTGCGCCGGCACTTGGAGAGCTCTCTGAGCGAGGAAAAGATACGTAAGACGGGCAAGGACTTAGGCATTGTCACCATCGGGGCCTCTGATTTCAAGGCCGTGGAGATCTACCTTGAAGACATGGGCAAGGGAGAGCTTATAGACTATATCCTGGCCAGCTCGGCCTTTCCCGGCTTTGAGCAACCTACGATTCAAGGGAAGCGCTATCTCGACGGGGGCTTTCACGACAACATCCCCTACGCCATGGCCAAAAAACGGGGCTACCGCAACATAATCGTCATAGATATCTCTGGCATTGGGGTCAAGCGGCGAATGGATATCGAAGGCTGTCGCACCGTCTACATAAAAAACTCAATCAACATGGGCGGGGTGCTCGACTTTAACCGAGACTTTTTGGACCGCTACCGCGAACTTGGCTACCTGGATACCCTGCGCGTCTTTGGTTCCCTACGAGGCTACCATTATTTCTTCAAGCCCAAGCCACGGATGGAGAGTCTGTGGAAGAAAAAACTCACTGATTTTTTCAGTCGTTGGCAGGCTCCCGATTATCTAGCGGAAGCACTAGGCCCGAACAAGCTCAGTCCTAGCCTTCTCTGTCAAAGGCTCTTCCCCGACTACGCCCGTTACGAGAAAAACTGGCTGCCCCTCTTCCTTGATTGCGCGGCATACTGCCTAGACCTTGAGCGGATATGGGCTTGGGACTACGCTGAAATCCTCAGCCGGATAAAAAAACAAAGAGCGGAAATCGAAGCCGAGTTTGATGGGAAGAGGGGCGCGCTCATTAAGGATATCGAAGAGCTCCTACAGCGAGAAATCAAGCAAGGGCGCCTAGGTAGGCAAGCCTACGCTCAGTTTCTCTTGGTGAATCGCGGCCTTCGCGGAAAAGCTCGGCGCATCCTCCTTAAGCTTTTGAGTGAATTAGTACCCGAGTTACAGGCAGCTCTTGCCTTCCTTGAATTTTTGGATGTGGAAAAAAGCTAGCGCAGGCAATAGCTATGATTGAAGAGTTGACCTTCTCGATGAAGGCGGAAAGCTTGACAAAAAGCCCGTCATTGTTGACAATCGAACTATCCTTGAATGTTTGATGGCCTGCTAAGGCCCATTCCATCGCTTTAAAGAATTAGGTTGGATATCACGAGCATGCAAGGATCTAAACTGAGCGTATTCCCACTTTCTTGGCCTCAACTATCCTTGTGGTACGATATTCAAGGCCATCAGGATCATTCACTTTACCAATTATCATTTTCACTCGATTCAGATTCACCGATACATGTTCCCGCCCTTGAAAACGCCCTACGCTCAATCGGAGAAAGCCAAAGCCTCCTCAAAGCCCGCATCCATGAGGGCGCTTATGGGCCAGAGTGGGTAGTCCCACGGGAATTCATAAACCCAGTTGTCATGCTCCATGATGATGATCCTGCTCAGCGGGAGGCTTTGATTTCCAGCTGGATGAAAGAGGCTCTTCCCTTGGATGGCCCGCTCTTCGCCGTCGCCGCGACATCCCTAGCCTCAGGCTGCCGCCTTGCCGTCAAGTGGAACCACCTTGTGGCCGATGGCTGGTCCTTCGGAATCATCTGGCGCGAATTCCTAGCGGAATACGAGCGATTTAAGGCTGAAGCCGATGGTTTAGCGAAGGCAGAAACAGGGGGGGAGCAGCAACAGCAGGGAATGAGGGCGAGCATACATGCTACCAAGAATTCGTTCGCTGGAATCTTGAATACCCAGGAAGCCCTGAAGGGATGAAGGATCTTGAGTTCTGGAAGGCCGAACTATCTGATGCACGACCCTTTGTGCTCTTCCCGCAAATTCAAGCTCCGCTCGAAGATCTTCTCGCTGAGGAAGACGGATGGAAGATAGAACTCCCCGGTGGTCTGCCGCAGGGCCATACGCTCTTTGAATTCTGCCTTTGCGCCTGGGCTATCATCCTCTTCAAACTTTCAAGCGGCTCGTCGCCTATCATCGCCCTTCCGGCCTTAGCCAGGCCAGGCAGGGATTATCTAGGCTGCGTTGGCCATTTTTCCAACATCATCCACCTGAGATTGGAGATGGACAAACAAGGGAGTTTCAGGGAATTGCTTAAGTTTTGCGGCTCAAAGTTAAGTGATGCCAAGAGCCATGAACTTTACCCCTGGGCGCTCGTCTTTAAAGAAATCAAACCCCGCTTAGCGAAGCTAGGACCAATTCCCAATCAGGGCATCAGCCAGGCCTACTGCGGCATAGTGTCCACGCCCCAGACTCAAAGGTCGGGATGGAAACTCAGCCGGATAAGCCAGGGGGGATCGCCCTGGGCCCTAGGTCTGGAGATTCAGAAATCCGGCATGCGCGCTCATGCCATCATTCGTCGGCCAGCGGGCATCTGGGAAAAAGACGCTCTTGAGGCAATAGGTTCTGCTTTCATAGGATTGGTATCCGATGCTTCCCGCAACCCTGATATGAGCATTCAAGACTGCCTTAAGCAGGCGAGTGGATGCCCAGTGCTAAACTCCGGCTCAAGGCAAAAAATCTTCCCTGCCCCCAACCGCGGAAGGAAGACCCCCTCTCAAAAGAGGCCTCTGGCCGATAAAGGCACACAGAGCCTGACCGCTATCATGCGGGAACTCTGGCAAGAGGTGCTGCGCAAGGGGGATTTTTCAACTGATGATGATTTCTTCCATATCGGGGGGGATTCTCTCTCAGCCGCTCGGCTCATATCACGCATGAACCTCAAGCTGGGACGCTCCGATCCCCTTTCACTCATCTTCCACTTCCGAAGCTTAAATGCACTCGTAGGGGAAGTTGCCGCAAGAATCAGGGCTGATCACGAAGCTGCCGCAGAGGGCAATGAAGTAGCAAGAGCAGACCCGTCGCTTGTCGATATGTGGGCACCGGGCCAAGAAGACAGAGCGACAAAAGGCGATTCCGCCCCAAAGGCCCTGGCCCCCCTCTCATCCTCGCAGACGCGGATGTACTATCAATATAAGCTATCGGCGGAAAACCCAGCCTACCACATGCAAGCCGCCATAAGATCCCGTGGTAGCATTAACCGCCAGGCGCTTGAGAAAGCTTTTAACCTACTGCAGATGAGGCATGAAACCTTACGGAGCGTTTTCCCTTCAATTGATGGCATAGGTATGCAACGCGTTCTTGAAAAGGGAATGAGGGTGATACGATGGGAAGACCTCTCTCGCCTTTCAATGGAAGAAGCAGAACGGGAAGCGCGCGAACTCGTTCGGCAAACGGCATTCAATGCCTATCAGCTAGAGTCGGAACCGCCACTGCGGCTATCTCTCATACTCCTTCCCCAGGCGCACTGGATACTTTGCCTTGCCATGCATCATATCATCGGCGATCTCTGGTCATGGGGTATACTCTCACGCGAACTCTGTGCCCTCTACAACACGTTTAAAGAGGGGAAAACGGCAAAACTACAGCCGCTAGAGCTTAGCTACGCGGACTTTGCCCAACGAGAATTTGCCGCCCGAGATTCCATGCCGATGCTCGTCCAGCGTGATTTTTGGGCCCAAGAGCTCAAAGGCATGGGAATTCTTGAGCTTCCCGCAGACTATCCTCTCCTGGGGAATGGAGGAAATAAGGCCGGCAGCATAAACCTAGCCTTGAGCGATTCATTACTCCACCGCGTAAACATGCTGTGCGTCCGACAGAAACTCACGCCAAGCATCGTATATCTTAGCGCCTTTGCCATAAGCCTTTGGCGCATTAGCGGGCAAAACGATTTTCCCATCGGTATGCCCTTCGCCAACCGCGACGATCCACGTTTTGAGGGAGTGATCGGCAGCTTCGTCAACACCCTCGTCATCCGAGTGGGCATTAACGCCGAGATGAATACCTCCGCGGTCCTGAATGCCATGCAGGAGCGCTTTCTAGGTGCCCAAGACAATCGAGCATTTCCCTATGAACGCGTTGTCGAACTCCATCGCAAACAAGGGCCGGGGGGTTCGGCCGGCCCCGTGCGAGTGCTCTTTAATATGACTAATGCCCCGCTCAGTTTACCACAGATAGAATCACAAACGGTTCAGATCTATCCTATCGAAACAGCGGGCGCCCAATTCGAGCTTGCCCTTAACGTCGATCCCGCCTTGAGCAAGTCTGCTCAGTTTGTCTGGGACAGGGCCGTCTTTTTGGAGAGCAGCCTGCGTTGCGTTTGCGAACTTTGGAAGGTCTGCCTAGAGCACTTACTAGAAGGTTCTGAAACCAGCATTGGAAGGCTCCCCTTTCTCAGTCCTCAGGAGATAGCCTCAATCCAAGGCTTAGGGAATCCCACGCCCTTTCCCCGCCGCTCGCTTGCATGCCTACTCTGGGAAGAGGCAGCGGCCCACCCTGATAAAATGGCCGTTATCAGCTCTCACGCACGCATGAGCTATGCCGAGCTCTTTGGCCGCGCATCCAGGCTAGCCATGGACCTTGAGGAAAGGGGAATCGCGGTGGGCGACGTAGTCGCCGTTCACCTTGAACGCGGGCTTCCCCTTTTAATATGCTTCCTCGCCATACTCTCACGGGGAGCGGCTTACCTGCCGCTAGACCCCGAATACCCAAGGGAAAGAAAGGAATATAAGATCAAGCAAGCAGGGGCGCGAGCCATTGTATTCAGCGATCTTGCATTCCACATGGATGGCATCGACAACATAGATCTCCATGAGCTGTATCCAGAATCACTGCCTGATGTCGCGCCGCTACGCAGTCCCCTAGAACTCGACGCACAGAGCCTTGCCTATATTCTTTTTACTTCAGGCTCAAGCGGACGCCCCAAGGGCGTCCGCATCCCCCATCGGGCCTTGGCTAACTTTCTCTATTCAATGGCGGCAGAACCAGGCTTCGGTCCTGAGGATCGCATCCTTTCGGTTACATCCCCCTCCTTTGACATTTCAGGGCTGGAATACTACCTTCCCCTCCTCTGCGGCGGAAGTCTCTTCCTGGCGACAAAAGAGGAAGCCCGCGATCCGGAAACCTTAAGAAGCATTATCCGCACATGGGATATCAGCATGCTCCAAGCGACGCCGAGCACCTGGCGCCTCCTTTTGGAGGCTGGCTGGGAAGAAAAACTTTCAAAAGCTCTCGTTGGGGGAGAAGCCTTTCCACCAGAGCTCCTTGAACCACTGGGCCGCCGCTGCGAATCGGTTTGGAATATGTACGGGCCAACCGAAACCACTATCTGGTCGAGCTTTTGCCGCCTCGAAACGGGAGATTGGCCAATAAGCGTGGGAAGGCCTATCGCCAACACCCAAATCTATATTCTCGATGAAGGGCTCTCGCTCCGTCCCCCTCTTGCTCAGGGAGATATCTGGATCTCAGGCGATGGCCTTGCCCTGGGTTACGCCAATGCCCCAGAGTTGAGCCAGAATGCCTTCATAGATATGCCCTGGGATAGCGGGAGAAAGATGTACCGAACGGGAGACCGCGGCAGGTTCCTACCTGACGGCCGCGTCGTCTGCATGGGCCGTAGCGATTCTCAGATTAAATTGAATGGCCACCGTATAGAGCTTGAGGAAATCGAAGCCGTTATCGCAAGTATTCCCGGCGTCGCCTCCGCCCTCTGCAACCTAGTGCGGCGAGGCTCGGGCGACGCATGGCTTGGAGCATGGCTCCTCATGAAGGAAGGGCATAGTCTGCCGCCGGAATCAGAACTCGACGCCCATCTTCTTGAGCGCCTGCCTTCATTCATGCTGCCGGCTGCCTACGGCTCGATCAAAGAATTACCCCTGGGAACTACCGGCAAGGTTGACAGGCGAGCCCTCCCCCCCTTGGACAGAAGATTGAACCTACGCAGGACGGAGCCTGAATCGGAACTGGAGAAAATGCTGCAACAGGTCTGGATATCGGTCCTGGGGAGGGATGATATCGGAATGACGGACGATTTCTTTTCCCTTGGCGGGCATTCGCTCTTAGCGCTTAGGCTTTGCTCGTCTATGGCCAAGGTTTGTGACAGGGAGCTCAGTCTACGTGAGTTTTTCTCCGAGCCTACGATTCGCGGCTGCGTCGCAAAGATAGGCGGCGCAGGAGAGGAAGGAATGCAACAGATTCCTCCTGCAAGGACCCGTATCGAGGAAAGCGACATCCTCTACCCCATGAATCAGCGGGGGAATAAGACCCCGCTCTTCCTGGTCGCCGGAGTTTATGCGGCGGAAGACGGGCTCTACCGCCACTTAAGCGCCCTTGTCCGCTATATGAGGGAAGAGCGCCCCGTTTGTCTCTTGCGCCCTAGGGGAATAATCGGCAAAGCGCCGCCCTACGCCAGTTCCCAGGAGATTGGCCGTGATTTTGTGGCCGCAATTAAGGCGGTTCAAAAAAAGGGCCCCTACCTTCTGGCTGGCGAGTGCGTAGGGGGCATCCATGCCTACGAGACGGCAAGACGACTCGTGGCCGCTGGCGACGAGGTAGCGGCCCTTATCCTTATGGACAGCGAGTATCCCCAGCGGGCTAGCGCGCGCTTTACCGTAGTGGCCAAGGATTTTCTAAAAAAAAGCAGAGGGCTGATCCTCGGTCTTCACTCCTTGACGCAGCCGCTGAGCCAGAGGGCAAGCGACTATGCGCGTGAATTCTCGGCTTTTCTCAGGCGCAAAGGCAGATTCTTGCTTACGTTGAAGGAAGAAGAGCGGCATAGTCTGGAATTCCAAAGGATAGAGGCTCGTTACGCCTTTCTTGCCGCATCCTACCCCATGCCTCCCTATCCTGGGAAGGTTGATCTGCTCATCAATTCCGCAGACCAGACAAGACGGCCCGGCTTGGGCTGGCTAAAGAAAAACGGAATGACTAAACCAGGGCCTGAGGGTATTAGGCTCACAGTCCTTCCGGGCAACCACCAAACACGGCTCTCCATCCATGGCGAGCAGTGTTGTCGTGTAATCAATGACATCCTCCGCGAGGCTGAATCAAAGGCATGAGGGCCGCGCGGATTGGAAAATTAATAGAAAACCAGGCTTCCGTCGCGTCGCGCTTTGCGGATACCCAGACGGAACACGAAGATGCTAAAGGGAAAGAGGGAGAGGGCTAAAACTCCAAGGATGAACAGCGGTCGTTTAAGCTCTCCAATCCCCAAGCCACCGATGATGGCGGAGCGTAAGGCTTCCAGGGCATAGCGAGCGGGCACAAAGTCTGCGAAGACCCTCATCCAAGGCGGCATTTGTTCCACGGGAAAAAAGGCCCCGCCAAAAACAAAGTTGAGGGTCATGAGCGCCCAGCCCAGTGGGTCGCCCTTTTTCAGCACGATAATGAAGGCCGCGCTCAAGATTCCAAAAGACGTGAAGACAGCCAAGGAGAGAAGAAAGGCAAGGAGGCTGGATGCTATATTTGCCCGGCCAAGGTCCACATGAAAGAAAAGGGCACCGGCTGCCAAAATAATGATGAGCTGAATAAAAGATTGAATGTTGGCAAACAGGCTTGAGAGAAGGATGGACTGCTCAGGCTTGGTTTTGGTGGCTACCATGGCCTCAAGGCAGCCGGAGTACTGCTCTTGCTGAACCGCCTGGGAAAAGGAAGAAAGTGCCAGTTGGAAATACTGGTAAAAGCCATAGCCTACCAAGGCAAAGGCAAAGTACGAGCCCCCGCTTGCGCCTAGACCAAGGGCTTTGGGGTCTACCATGCGGCCAATGAACCAGAGCATAGAGAGGATGAAGAGGGAATTGAAACTAGTAAGAAAAAAATTGATCTGATAGCTCATGGCTATTCTTGCGTCGCGCTTTATGAAGGCCCAGGCCTTGTAAAGGAGGGAGGGCATTCTCATGCTCCCACCGCCTTAACGTAGAAATCCATCAAGCTGGGGAAATCGCGTTGGGCCTTTTCAAGGCTACTGTCTTGTTTAATGTTCCCCGCCACTAAAACGCAGAGCCTGTCGCAGAGGAGGGATGCCTCGTGGAGGCTGTGAGTGGCTACTAAAAGGGTCTTATCCAAACCGCGGTGCAGACTCTCCACCAAAAAGGAAACAAGCTCCGCCGCCGCCAGGGGGTCCAGGGCGCGGCTAGGCTCGTCAAGTATGAGTATCTGTGGATCCGTGAGAAGGCCACGCGCCAGGGAAAGACGTTGACGCATCCCCGAAGAATACGCCCCGACAGATCTTTCAGCCCCCTCTCCCAGTTTTACTAGCTCTAGGACCTCATCTATCCTCCGCTTGAGCACCCTGCCCCGTAGGCCCTCCAGGGCCCCGAAGAATTCCAGGTTTTCCCGCCCAGAAAGCCGCCAATAAAAAGAACGCTCCTCATTGAGGACTAAGGACACCGAGGCGCGTGCGGCGTCATTGTCTCGACTGGTGTCATGCCCCCCCACCGTCAGTGAGCCGCGACGTGGAAAAAGAAGGCCTGAGATGAGCTTTAGGAGGCTTGTCTTCCCCGCGCCATTGGGCCCAAGAAAGGCAACTCTCTCCCCGGCCTTAATGGAAATATCCACCCCGCCCAAGGCAACCTTGCGCATCGGTTTGGCAAAAGGATGGAGCAAGAGCTCACGATAGCGACGTTGAAGGGGGTAGTCCATGAATATTCCCCGTCCCTCAATGAGGAAATGGGGCTGTGGCTGAACGACATTCATTCTTCCTATCATAGCCCCTTATGTTCGGCAAGGTCAAATAAGAAATGCGGGAGGACAAACCTGCGCCCCCACGCCCCCCGCGTTGCTTGACAAATTTCTAAGGGCCGACGACAATCTGCCTGGGGCGGGAGGGACATGCTCCAACATCCGACCAAAAATGAGTCCGACCTGTAAGGAGAGAAGGGTGTTTCAAAAACAGCCAGTCATGCGCAAGGTACTCTATAGCCTTTCGCCTCTCATTCTCTTTTCCACCTGGGCCTATGGCCTGCGTTTTGCCGCCGTCCTTGCCCTCTCCCTTTTTTTGGCCGTACTCACGGAATTCCTCTTTGAGAAAAAAAGAAGCGGCAAGGTAAGCGAGGCCGTCTTAGTAAGCGCCGTCCTCTACGCCCTCTCCCTGCCCCCCGCCGTCCCCCTATGGATAGCGGCCCTGGGCATCTGCTTTGGCGTATTTATGGCAAAGTGCGTCTATGGGGGCTTTGGCCGCAACGTCTTTAACGTTGCCATAGCCGCCCGCCTCTTCGTGTACATATCCTTTGCCTCCGCCCTCGGCTCATCCTGGTTTGAGCCGGGCGCCTTCGGCATGGCTTCAGGCAGTCTCTTTGGCCCCCTAGATGGGCTTTCAGCCGCCACCCCCCTTGCCCTCTTGCGCACAGGCGGTAAGGTCGACATCCTCAAGCTCCTCCTTGGCCTCCGCCCCGGCTCGATGGGTGAGGCGCCCATCATTCTCATAGCAGCGGCGGCCATCTACCTCCTTATCAGCAAGACAGCTAGCTGGCGCCTTATGCTCTCCACTATCGCAGGCGCCTTGGCGACGGCCGGCCTCCTCCTCCTTTTAGGCATTTCCCAGGCCCTTCCACTGGAAGGCCTCTTAGCCGGGTCCTTCCTCTTCGTTGCCGTCTTTATGGTAACCGACCCCATTACCGCCCCCAAAAAAGCCCCGGCCCAACTTGCCTACGGCTTTTTAGTAGGCTCGGTTGTCGTGATAATCCGCAGCTTCAGCCTCTTTCCCGAGGGCACGAGCTTTGCCATCCTCATCGGCAACAGCTTTGCCGCATTCTTTGACAAACTAGCATCTCAAGCGGCTGAAAGGAAAAAGGCTAAGGCAAGCTCGCAAACTGTATCAACGCAAACGGCACCATCGCAAAGTGGGGCTCAGCAAAGCCAGTCAACGCAAAATGGATCAACGAAAAACGCGGGGGGAGGCCAGTCATGAAACTCAACAAAGAGGGCATGGCCTACGTCGTTATCTTTTCCTTTATTTGCTGTGGCATCTTCGTAGCGGGGCTTGCGGCGGCAAACGCCGCAACAAAACCCCTCGTAGCGGCCAACCGGGCATTTAGCGCCCAGGGCGCGGCTTTAAAGGCCTTGGGCATTCCCTTTGCAAGCAAGGAAGAAGCCGCAGCCCTCTACGCTCAAACCCTGAAACCGGTTAAGGATTCCCCCTCCCCGGCCTTCTATGCCGATGTCGGCGGAAAGCGCGTCTACCTTGTTGAGGAAACGGGGGCGGGGCTCTGGGGAGCCATCAGCATCCTTGTTGCCGCAGAGGCTGGGGCCGAGCGCCTTGTCGGGCTTGAAATCCTTGCCCAAAACGAAACCCCCGGCCTTGGGGGCCGTATCGACGAGGCATGGTTTAAAGAACAGTTCCGCGGGGAGCTGATACGTGAAGGCCGGGTGCGCATTTCCCTTGGGGCGGAGGCCGGCGCAGGCTCCGGCTCTCCCGGAGAGGATGGGCCTCCTCAAGATGACGGCCTTGTGGATGGTATTAGCGGGGCAAGCCGGACATCGGCGGCCTTTGAGCTTATTCTTACAAAGGCAATCAGGCGCCTAGCCGCCATGGGGGGGGAAGGAGAATGAGGGCTAAACCGGGCAAAATCCTTATCGACAATCTATGGTTTAACAACCCCATCTTCGTGCAGATCCTGGGCATCTGCTCTACCTTGGCCGTGACTAACTCACTGCGCAACACCCTGGTCATGACCCTGGGGGTGAGCCTGAGCACGGCCTTTTCAAGCGGAACCCTCTCCCTCATGAAGGGCCTCATTCCCCGCAAGGTGCGCATGATCATCCAAGTCTTAGTCATTAGCTTCTATGTCATCCTCATAGACATTTTACTGCGGGCCTTCCTGCCAGAGGCTTCCAAGCAGCTCGGGCCTTACGTAGGCTTGATTATCACAAACTGCATCATTATGGGACGGGCAGAGGCCTTTGCGGCCGCCAACCCTCCCCTCATATCCTTCTGGGACGGCCTGACAAGCGGCCTCGGCTACATGGCCGTCTTAGTCGGCATAGCCTTTGTCAGGGAGCTCTTGGGCTTCGGCTCTATCCTGGGCTTCCGCATCATGCCGGCGGGCTTCCTTCCCTGGACTATCATGATTACCGCCCCCTCGGCCTTCTTTATCGTGGCCATGATCATGTGGGCGGCTAAAAACATGCAGGCAAAAAAACAGGGGCAAAAAGCGGGAGGCAAGCCATGAACACCGGATTCTTCATCATCAACCCCATCACCCTCTTTTTTGCGTCTATCTTCACATCGAATATCCTTCTTTCCAATTTCTTGGGCACCTGTTCCTTCATCTCCATTTCCAAGGACTATAAGAGCTCCTTCGGCCTTGGAATGGCGGTAACCGTAGTCATGACCTTGAGCGCCGCCTTAAGCTGGCTCGTCCTCTACTACATCCTTATTCCCCTCGAACTTGAGTACCTCTCCTTTATCGTCTTTATCATCCTCATTGCCGCAGTGGTGCAGATTCTGGAAATGCTCATAGAGCGCCTCAGCCCGGGGCTCTACCTTGCCTTGGGGATATTCCTCCCCCTCATTACCGTCAATTGCGCAATCTTGGGCGCCATCCTCTTCATGCAGATACGCAGCTACGACCTTATCTCCGCCCTCGTCTTCGGCCTGGGTTCCGGGCTGGGCTGGTGGCTGGCTATTATGCTCTTGGCGGCGATACGGGGTAGGATAGAAAACAACCCCGTGCCGGCTGGCCTCAAGGGAGCGGGCATTACCATGGT
This sequence comes from Treponematales bacterium, assembly GCA_041739325.1. GTDB lineage: Bacteria > Spirochaetota > Spirochaetia > Treponematales > JBGSOB01 > JBGSOB01. The sequence goes on along the minus strand of JBGSOB010000217.1, from coordinate 4,497 downwards.
CACCATAGGCTTTATGGCCATGGGTTTTATTGGCTTTTCCGGCATGATTGCCGTTCAGTAAGGAGTAGAAGATGAACGCCTACCTGAGCGGCCCCCTGGTTACCGCCGGAATGACCGCCCTCTTGGCCCTCCTCATCAGCATCGTAGACCGCCTGGTAAACAACTACGGCAAGCTGAAGATCGATATCAACCAGGGCAAGAAGATTTTAGAGATCAAGGGCGGTTCATCACTCCTCTCAAGCCTGGCTTCCGAGGGCATCTTCCTTCCCTCTGCCTGCGGCGGCCGCGGCTCCTGCGGGGCATGCAAGTGCAAGGTCACTAGCGATGTCGGCCCCCTCCTTCCCACCGAAACCCCCTACCTTAGCCCCCAGGAAATAAGCGAAAGCATGCGCTTAGGCTGCCAGATAAAGATTAAAAAGGATATCAGCATCGAGGTTCCCGTCGAGCTCTTCTCCGTCAAACGTTTTGACGCCCTGGTTGAGAGTATCCGCGACCTCACCTACGACATCAAGGAAGTCCGCTACGCCCTTAAAAAACCGGATCATATTGAGTTTCTACCCGGGCAGTACGTGCAGATCGTCGTGCCGCCCTATGGAGAGATAGAGGCTGAGGTCCAGCGCGCCTACTCCATGGCCTCCAGCCCGAGCGCCCCAAGCCATATCGAGCTCCTAATCCGCCTTGTTCCCGGGGGCATAGCCACGACCTATGTCCACACAAGGCTCAAGGAGGGGCAGAAGGTCCAGCTTGTCGGGCCCTTTGGGGACTTCCACGTCAGGCCGGGCCCGGCAACTATGCTCTGCGTTGCCGGTGGTTCTGGCATGGCCCCCTTCTGGTCCATGCTGCGCTACATGGAAGAAAGCAATGCCTACCCTGAAAAGGAAATCTGGTACTTCTTCGGGGCGCGCACGACCCGTGACATGTTCTACCTAACCGAGCTACGAGCCATGGAAAAACGCATGCCCCGCCTCCACTTCGTTGCCGCCCTCTCTGAGCCCAAGGCCGATGAAAAATGGGAGGGCGACGTTGGCCTGATTACCGACGTGCTCGACCGCTATATAAAAGATAAAATCGGCAGGGATAAAAAATTCGAAGGCTACCTCTGCGGCAGCCCTGGCATGATCAATGCCTGCATCGCCGTTATGACAAAGAACGGTATTCCGGAAGGCGATATCTTCTTCGATAAGTTCGCCTAAAAAAACCGGCGAAGGCCCGGCTTCCAAGCCGGCGCTTACACAGAAAAAGGGGAGAGAGATGAAGGAAAATATAAGCTGGAGAGAGGCACATGAGCGCATGCTACCCGGCCGCATTACCGCTTCAGGCTTCCTCGGCCCCGATACCCGCTCCCTTGCAGACATTATTCAGGCCGACGAGGAAACCTGCGCCCGCCTGGGCTTAGACTTTGCGGCCCTTGCCGCAGAGCTTAAGCGGCTACGCGACGCAGGCAGCCGCGGCCTAGGCGATCCGATAAGCGTCGGGCGCTTTTTGGTTACCAGCGGGGAAGCCCGCGGCGTCCTCCCCTGCCCCTGGGACGACGGTGTCTTTCATAAGAATTCCATTGTCGTTGAGGCAGATGGGCTGCGCTTAGTTTATTCAGACCTCTCCATCCATCTCGTAGAAGCCCATCATTTTTTCCAAGGCAGGCTCTCCGAATTCCGTCTTGAGCCGGAAAGCCTCAAGCGCCTCTTCAAGCCCTAGTTTTACGCGATACCCCGGCCTGCCGAATTCTGCCTAGGCCCATGTCCGTTTTTGCCATCGCCCATCCTTGCCCCAAGCCGCATACTAAAGCCATGGAGGACAAGATGAAAACGGAAAACACTATGGAAATGCGGATTATCGGCAGGGTAAAAGAAGAGGGGGGAGGCTTTTGGCTAGAGATAGACAAGGAATACCGGCGGGGCCTTCTTGGCCTGGAGGAATTCTCCCACATCATCCTTATCTGGGGCTTTGACAAGGCCCCCTGGGACGGGAAGACCTTTGTGATTCCGCATTGCTACAAAAAACGCAGTCAAGACTTAGGGGTCCTGGCAACCCGCGGCCCCTTCCGCCCCAGCCCCATTGCCCTGAGTGTCTGCCGCATACTCAGCCTCGACATGGGGGAGGGCCGGATAGAGCTTGATTGGCTGGACGCGGAAAACAAGAGCCCGGTGCTGGACATTAAGCCCTACCACCCCAGCTCCGACGCAGTGGAGGAAATAGTCATGCCCAGCTGGTGCGCCCACTGGCCTAAAAATCGTGAGGCCTCGGGTAGCTTCGACTGGAACGCGGAATTCACCTATTAACTGACCCGGCTCGATATATCGTATGCCGTAATTTGCGCCCTTGGGGGAGGAAGGATGACAAACCTCGACTACGTTCAAAGGACTATCGATATCTTTGAGGATTCGCTTTCTTCCTCCCAGCCCCTCGTAACCGTGGAGGATATCGCGCTCCGCATCGGCTATTCTTCCCATCACCTTGGCCGCCTTTTTTCCGCGCTCTGCGACATGAGTTTGGGTCACTACATGCAAAAGCGCCGCTTAAGCGAAGCCTTGCGCAGGATAGCCGACGGGGGCCTGAGCGCGGCCCGCATCTCCCAGGACTTGGGCTGGGCCGACTACTCATCCTTTGCCCGGGCCTTGCGCAAGGAATTCGGGATAAGCCCAGGAAGGCTCAAGGAGGGCATACCGGAAAGGCTTGATTTGACAAATCGGGCCCGGCCCCATCCTGCCTGCTGCCTTGGGCCCGATGAAGAGCCCTGCCTTATCCGGCCGGCCCCCTTCCACATCAGCGGCATGGTCTTTTACATGGGGCCGGATGAAAAATCCTTCCATCGCCCCTGGCGAATCTTTTCCGCCGCAATGGACAGGATAGTCTCTCGGCTTGGTCAGGCATCCTACCAAGTATCCTCCTGGATAGAGGGGGCATCAGCCCTTGACCAGGGCCTGTGCATCCACTGCGGGGTAGAAACCCAGGCGGAGGCAGCTCAAGAGCCCTTCTTTTTTTCGAAGACGATCGACCCCGGCTCGATCCTGCGCTTTGTCCACCGCGGGCCTATCGAGGCTATCGGCGAAACCTATCGCCGCATTTGGCAAGTCTACCTGCCGGGCTCCAGCTTTAAGCTTAAGGGAAGCTGGGAGTACCAACGCTACCCCGACGCAAGCTGCGTGGAAATCTGCCTTCCGGTGGAAGAGGCTTGCCGGGAAAGATAAAAGATTGCCCAGGGCCATTCCCTTAGTATATTCAAAGCATCTTTCCTTAAGGAGGATGCGATGCGAAACCAGCTTCTAGCCAAGATCCTAACCCCCTTGGTTTTTTTTAGTCTAGCAATCCTAGCGCCTGCCCTCTTTTCTCAAGGGGTGACAGCGGTTGGCGGAAAAAATACCCCTCCCGGGCAGGAAGGTAAAAACCAGATGATGCCTCAGCTTGCCGCCCCCAGCTACCCAGATAAAGCGATAGTCTCCGAATCAGAGACATTCCGCTTGGCGCGCTTCCCCTATTCCTTTGACTTTCCCTGGGCCCTCGCCTTTCTCCCAGACGGCCGGCTTTTAATTAGCCAAAGGCAGGGGAGCCTCCTTCTCATTGAGGGGGAAAAAAGCAGGGCGGTGGCTGGAATACCCAGAGTCGTAAGCGGGGGCCAGGGGGGGCTCTTGGATATTGCCCTCCATCCGAATTTCAAGGAAAACAAACGCCTCTACTTGAGCTTTTCCGCTCCTGGGACAGGCGGCTCGTCCACCGCCCTCTTTAGCGCCCTCTTCGACGAGAGCCAGGGCTCCGGCCCACGCTTGATTGAGGGCAAAACCATCTGGGAGTCTGCAAAGAAGAGCGCTTCCACCATTCATTATGGATCGCGGATAGCCTTTGACGCGGCGGGCTTTCTCTTTTTAACAACTGGTGAGCGCGGCGAGGGCTCTCGTGCCCGCGACCTCTCGGACGCCCAGGGCAAGCTGATCAGGCTGCGCGACGACGGCTCGGTTCCGCCGGACAACCCCTTTGTAGCTCGGGCCGGGGCCCTGCCACAGATATGGTCCTACGGACACCGCAACCCCCAGGGCCTGGCATTCAATCCGGCGGACGGCCTCGTCTGGCTTTCCGAGCACGGCCCCAAGGGCGGCGACGAAATCAATATCGCGCAACGCGGGGCCGACTTCGGCTGGGATTTGACTAGCTACGGGCTTGCCTATTCCGGCGCTAAAGTCGGAATTGGGCCAAGCGCCGCAGGGGTGAGCGAGCCCCTCCTCTACTGGACGCCCTCGATTGCCCCCTCGGGACTGGCTTTCTATACAGGCGATGTCTTTCCCCGTTGGAAGGGCAATCTTTTTTCAGGCGCCCTAGCCGGCCAAGAGCTGCGCAGGATCAGGCTTGAGGGTAAGAAAGTTATTAGTCAGGAAGTCTTGCTAAAGGGCGTGGTGGGCAGGATTCGCGATGTCCGCATGGGGCCGGATGGCTTTTTGTATCTTTTAACCGACGGTAAGCCGGGCTTCCTCTACCGATTGGAAGGATAGGGGCGCGGGGTAAGGA